>CAYLSW010000053.1:0-11257 GCA_964386145.1 uncultured Lentimicrobiaceae bacterium
TACCTCACTGGTTTTTGAGACCAGCGCGTCTACCAATTCCGCCATCCGGGCATGTTAATTAGAACTTTTGCGGGCGGCAAAGGTATAAAAAAATTTCTTTTTCCGGTTTAATTTTTTACTCACCAAAATTTTGCCGACTTTTGTTGAATTATACGACCAGCTATTATGTTAATTCGCAACCAAAACCGGAGAGCAAATCTTTACGGAAAACAAAACAGCCGATAACCAGATGATAGACTATAACCTGCATCAACACAGTACCTTTTCGGATGGCAAAGCCGAGCCTGAAGCTTATGTAAAACAAGCACTTAAACTGGGATTCAGGAGCATGGGTTTTTCTGAACATGCACCGTTGCCCTTTCCGACCTCTTTTTCGTTAAAACCGGAAATGGCAGATGCCTATGTTGATGAAACAGACCGGTTAAAAGAAAAATATCACGATCAGATAATACTTTACCGAGCTTTGGAATTTGATTTTATCCCTGGATTGTCAGATGATTTTAACTTCTGGCGTGACAAATTACATCTTGATTACGCCATTGGGGCGGTACACCTGGTACAACCTGAAAACGGTGATGGCCTTTGGTTTATTGATGGTCCGAAAAGAGAACGATATGATGACGGCCTTCGGAAATATTTTGGTAACGACATAAAAAGAGCCGTCAAAGCCTTCTATTTTCAAACCAACCGGATGATCGAAACCCAGCAATTTGAGATTGTCGGACATTTGGACAAAATTAAAATGCACAACGCCGGTCGTTATTTTAGTGAAGAGGAAAAATGGTATCGCCGGTTGGTGAGTGAAACGTTGGAGCTTATCAAAGAGAGAGAGCTTGTGGTGGAGGTGAATACACGCGGTCTGTACAAAAAACGCTCCGACCGGTTGTTTCCTGATGATGAAACGCTGAGGCAAATCAAAGAACTGCAAATACCGGTGTTGATTTCCTCCGATGCCCACCATCCTGATGATCTGAATACCCTTATGGAGTATGCCGAGAAAAGGCTGATTGAAATAGGAATAAAAACGGTTGTGTTTTTCAGTGAGGGAGGTTGGGAAGATGTTTCACTAATATAATTTTTTTTTTTGTAATTTGGACAAAATTTTAACATCATGAAAAAGCTTTTCAAAATTCTCCTTTACATCTTTTTAACAATTGTTATTTTGTTTGTGGGTTTCCTGGCTTATATTTCGATTACCGATTATCGTCCTGCCAGGGTGGTTAACCTCATGGGTGATAGCAACTCTACTATTGAGCCGTTGGACAAAGACACATTTAACTTAATGACCTGGAACATTGGGTATGCCGGCCTTGGTGCTGAGATGGATTTCTTTTATGATGGCGGGACAAAAGTGCGCCCCTCAAAAAAAATGGTCGAAAACTACCTGTCCGGGATAGAACATTTCGTTACTTCCCACGACTCCATCGATTTCTGGTTCATTCAGGAGGTGGATAAGCATTCGCATCGCACGTATGATATTAATGAGGTAAAGGCAATTACCAAATCCAAAAAAGGCAGCCACGCTATTTTTGCTTTCAACTATAAATGTCCGTTTGTTCCTGTTCCCTGGTATGATCCTTTGGGGCAGGTGAACAGTGGCTTGATGACATTTACCGATTATCCGTATGATGAAGCAACACGGTATGCCTATCCTCTCATTGCCTCCTGGCCGAAAAAGTTATTTTTGCTTGACCGTGCTTTTATACTCACGCGTTTTCCTTTGGCTAACGGCAAGGATCTGGTAATTATGAACACACACAATTCTGCTTATATCTACGATAGTCTGCTGCGGGTGAAGGAACTGAATGTGTTGAAGAAAAAAATGTTGGAAGAGTATGCAAAAGGAAATTATGTGATTGCCGGTGGCGACTGGAATGCCAACCCGCCAAATTTCAGGCCGGCAGACAATTTTGATGGCAATCGTTTTGTTCCCACAAAAGTACAAATGAGCAATGAGTCTTTCCCATCGTCATGGAGATGGGCTTACGACCCCGAAGCACCTTCAAACCGGCAGAATTATAAATCGTTCGTCAGAGGCGAGAATGGTACCACCACCATCGACTACTTTATTCTTTCGCCTAACATAACGCTGCTTAAGGTGAAAACTATTGATTTGAATTTTGCCGACAGCGACCACAATCCGGTATATATGAAAGTGGCGTTGAAACAATAGTTTTGCGAAAAGGGACAAGGTGAGTTTTAGGTTTTTTACAACTATCTGTGAAATAATGCGCTAAAAATATTTTAAAAAATACAAACACACTAATTTTATATTATTTTTGCACCGCATTTTCAACCAGACATTACATCATGCAGGAGCCATTAGTTAAAATTTTTTCCGGACGGCAAAGTCGTTATCTTGCGGAAAAAATAGCCGAAGCTTATAAAACCAAACTTGGAAAATCAGAGGTTATTAGCTTCTCCGATGGTGAGTTTCAAACCTCTTATGAAGAAAATATTCGTGGCAGAGATGTGTTTATTGTCCAGTCAACATTTCCTCCGGCCGATAATATTTTGGAATTACTTATGATGATAGATGCCGCCAAAAGAGCATCTGCACGTAAAATTGTGGCCGTTATCCCTTATTTTGGCTATGCCCGACAGGACAGAAAAGACAAACCAAGGGTTTCCATTGGCTCAAAGATGATTACAAACCTGCTAACCAAGGCCGGTATTGACAGGCTGATAACCATCGATTTGCATGCAGACCAGATTCAGGGATTTTTTGACATTCCGGTGGACCATCTGTACGCTTCTGTTATTTTTTATCCTTATCTGAAAAAACTTAACCTGCCCAACCTGATGATGGCCTCACCAGACACGGGTGGTACCAGACGGGCAGCTTCATATGCCAAAGGACTTAACACCGATTTTGCCATTTGCTATAAACAACGCTCAATCCCTAATGTGGTGGAGAAAATGCAACTTATCGGCGATGTGGAAGGGAAAGATGTTGTACTTGTGGATGATATTATTGATACAGCCGGAACCATTACGAAAGCCGGTGAGCTGATCATGAAAAAAGGGGCCAAAAGCGTGAGAGCCCTGGCCACACATGCCATTTTTTCCGGAAATGCCAAAGAAGTTTTAAAGACTTCGCTGTTTTCCGAAATTATAGTCACCGATACCATACCCATCCGGGAAGGTTTCGAGAAAGTAAAAGTACTTTCTACTGCTAAACTTTTTGCCGAAGTGATTAAACGCGTTGAAAATTACGAATCCATTAGCTCTCTGTTTAATTTAGGGAGTAATATTAAATAACTATTTAAAATTTTATATCATGAAAACAGTATCATTGAGCGGTACGCTGAGAGCGCACGTAGGGAAAAAAGATGCTAAAAAGCTGAGAAAAGAGGGCAAAGTCCCTTGTGTAATCTATGGAGGTAAAGAGCAGAAACACTTTTTCCTTGATCAGAAAGATTTCAAAAAAATTATCTTTACTCCGGATGTATTTATCTTTAAAATCAAGTTAGGTGAAGATAGTTTCGAAACCATTTTGCAGGATATTCAATACCATCCGGTATCCGACATCGTTTTACATGCTGACTTTTTGGAGCTTATTGCCGGAAAGCCTGTTTCTCTCGCTATTCCTGTACAATTGGAAGGGACAGCCCCCGGTGTTATCAAAGGGGGAAGGTTACAGCTTAAATTACGCAAAATTAGACTGAGAGGATTGGTAGAAGACATGCCCGAACACGTTGTGCTCGACATATCGGGTTTGGATATTGGAAACACCATAAAGGTGAAAGAAGTTCCCGGCGAAAAGCTTCAGTTTCTTGATTCTGCCAATGCTGTTGTGGTAAGTGTAAAAGCTGCCCGCGGTGTTTCTGATGACGAACTCACTGCCGAAGGCTCAGAAAGTGAGGAAGGCGAAGCCGAAACTGCTTCCGAAGAATAATAAAGTTTGTAAAATCTTTTGTAAAGGGATAGGGCGTAAGCTTTATCCCTTTATTTTTGCCGGGGTAAGGCAAATAATCAGCCCAATGAAATATTTAATTGCTTGTCTGGGAAATGTCGGCGCAGAATATGCCAATACCCGCCACAACATTGGTTTTGTGGTTGCGGATGCCCTTGCCGGAGACCTTAAAGGAAAATTTGAGACTGAACGTCTTGCTTCTATTGCCCGGATTAAGTTTAAGGGACGTACGTTGGTAGTTATCAAACCCACTACCTATATGAACCTCAGCGGAAAAGCAGTAAAATACTGGCTTACAAAAGAAAAAATGCCGTTGGACAAACTGCTTGTAGTGCTTGATGATATAGCCCTGCCCCTGGGAATGTTGCGATTAAAAAAACAGGGTGGCGATGCCGGACACAATGGCCTGACTGATATTATTGAAAAGCTGGGAACCAATGTTTTTCCGCGTCTTCGTGTTGGTATTGGAAATGATTTTCCAAAAGGATACCAGGTTGATTATGTTCTCGGAGAATGGTCGCGTAGTGAAACGGATTTGCTTATCCCTCGTGTGGAAAAAGCAGTGGAAATTATTAAAAATTTTGTAACTCTTGGTACTGACAGAACCATGAATCTTTACAACAACAAATAAAAAAACGCCAATCTGGAAAAGAGCAGCGTTTTCTTACAAATTGTTTTGTCTGTTTACTTCTGTGTTTCTTTTACGCGCATGTCACCCAGCAGCACATCCCAAAAACCAATCATCCGTCCGCCAATTTGTGTTTCTTTGCGTTTCACATAAACCGTGATATCTTTTTTGGTGGTATCCTGGTAAACAAGACGACCCTCTTTATTATAGCCTTTAAATTTTTGAAATACCGTGATAACCCCCACATAAGTACCATCAGGCTGTCGCTGCAAGTCACTCACATAATCAATTTTATACCATTCAATTTCAACTTTACTGTAGTTGAGGCGCATGAGCCGTTCAAAGTATTTACGCACACCATAATAAGCAATTTGCGGTCTCAACAGGGAGGATACCCCTATTTCTGAACCCTGCATAAAAAGTTCCTCGGCGCGGTCAATCACCCGGTTTGCCTCGCTCCAGGGAGTATCTTTGCTACCAATGGTGGTAATATATTTACTCAGGTCGCGTACCTTCTCCAGCGCCAGACTGTCCACAGCTTGTTTTCTCTTAGAGTTAAGCGTTTCTTGCGCCGTTGCCGGCAATACCATTAGTATTCCTAACAGAAAAAGAATAGAATAGGTTATACTTTTCATATTTCTTATTTTTTAATGAGTTCTAATTCTGTGATTTTTCCTTCGGCATTCCTTTTCACAGTTTCAACAGCGTAGTTGTATGATTTCATATCTTTCAGGTAGTTCAAAAAACGGGAGGCCGTGGTAGGACGGTCGTAGTCATTTACGCCATCTACCTGGTCGATAATGATTAATACAGGCACATCCGGAGTAGCAAAAAGACTCAGTGCCCGGTTGATCATTTTGTCCGCTTCATCGTAAGAGCCTGCATGGGCAATTCCGGCAAAACTTTCGTTAATGAGATTAAATTTTGCCTGTTCGGCCTGTTTTTTAGCAGTCTCCTCTTTTCTCAGTCGCAACTCTTCTGCCTTTCGTTCGGCTTCTGCCTTTTCGGTGTTTAGTTTGCCTTCAACTTTCACGATTAAGTCCTTTACACCCGGGTCGGCAATGTTGTAAGATTTGATGATATCCAAACGTTTAAACTGTTCGTCCAATGTCCAGTCGGTAGTTTCGTTTAGCATGGCCGTGAGGTCTTTTTTAGCTTGCTGCACTTTGGTATTATAGGCTGCTTCGGCTTGTTCTTTGGCCAGCTTTTTCTTACTTTGACAGGAAGAAAGCCCCCCGAAAGTTATCCCGGCAAGCAGAATGATAACCATAATCCGGATCGATTTTCTCAGATGTTTTCTCATACCGTTTTGTTTAAGTAATCCTTTTTAAAATAAGTCACAAAAATATCAAAAAAAAACGAAAAATTTCTGTTAAATAGCTTTAAAATGTTGCCCCTTACGGCTGGTAAAAAACCATACTTCAGGCGCCAACGCTTGAAGAAGTTTACTTACCACCGAAAGCCCCTGTCATTGCGAATACGCCATCCCGTAATGTTTATCCTTTGAAAAACAGCTTTAGTGTGTGAAGCAATCTTCTTTTGTTACCACGAAACTATTTAAAGACTGCTTCTTGTTGCATACCCCCACAGGCCGGCCTAATGTTCTCATCGCAATGACGTTGTCTGATTATGGCGGGCAAGCGCCTCGCTTCAAGCATGAACGCTTGAAAAAGTTTATACATCATACGGGATAAAGCAGGGCATTTTTATTTTTATAAAATGGACACTCCTCCGCTTGTTCATTCTTTGGAAATTGCTACTTTAGCCTGATCATATGGTAGCAAAGGAAGAACAATATTATAGAAAGCGCATTAACACAGCATATTTTACTTCGCTCGTTAGTATTATGCTGGTGCTGTTTACCTTGGGATTTCTCGGACTGCTGATTGTAAATACTAAGATATTGTCCAATTATATCAAGGAAAATATTGGCTTTGAAATTATTATAAAGCCAGGTGTCAAAGAAGCCGATGTCATTCGTTTGCAGAAGCAACTGGATACGCGTGATTACGTAAAAACCACCGAATACATCACAAAAAAAGAAGCCCTTGACCGGCTGAAAAAAAGTCTCGGAGATAATTTCGTAAATTTCTTCGGGAAGGGCGACAATCCGTTGCTTCCTTCTATTGACGTAAGGTTTAATGCTGCCTGGGCCAACAACGACAGCATCTCGAAAATTGAACGACAACTCTTGAAAAAGCCGTTTATCAAAGAAGTTTACTACCAGAAATCGCTGGTGCAGGAGATCGACAAAAATCTGAATAAGATTACTTTGGTTCTGTTGGTTTTGAGTGCCGTTTTGCTGATAATAGCTGTTGCATTGATGAACAACAGTATTCGGCTGACCATTTATTCCAGGCGGTTTGTTATCAATAGTATGCAACTCGTAGGAGCTACGCGTGGATTTATTCGCCGACCGTTTGTGTGGAAAGGCATATTGCAGGGGTTTTACAGCGCCCTTGTCGCCCTGGCCTTATTGACGGCCGTTTTGGCTGTTGCCCGTGAAAATCTCCCAGAATTGGCGACCATTGAGAGTCCTGTCATGATAGGACTGGTTTATGTGTTTGTCGTTTTGCTGGGCATGGCAGTAACCGGATTTTCTACTTTTTTTGCTGTTAGCCGCTACCTTGACATGAACAAACACAAGCTTTATTTTTGAGCTTTTTATAACCTTTATCTCGTGACCATCAAATTATCCACATGGACTTTTGATTTGCTTGGCCTGTTTTTTCCGAATAGCTGCCGACTATGTGGAAAGGTATTACACCAACAGGAAGAAATTTTGTGTACGACTTGTCTTTATAAACTGGCGCGTACCAATTTCCAGAATGAAGCGGAGAATCCGGTTATGGATATTTTCTACGGACGGCTTCCTCTTTTCTCCGCTACTGCTTTTCTGTTTTTTAGTAAAGGTGGAGGAACCCGGCGACTGATTCACAAACTCAAATATAAAGGCAATAAGGAAATAGGGATTTATCTCGGCAAGCTGTTTGGTAATCAGTTAGATGGTAGTCAATTATTTAGTACGTCCGATGCCATTATTCCCGTTCCGCTACATCCCCGAAAAGAACACAAACGCGGATATAATCAAAGCCTGATGATTTGCGAAGGTCTGGCTTCCAGTATGAATGCCCGGATATTCTCAGATGTACTTTACCGGAAAATCCACTCCTCCTCTCAGACCAGAAAATCACGTTATGAGCGATGGGAAAACGTTAAAGATATCTTTGAAATTAAAAATGGACATCATCTCGAAGGGAAACATTTGATTTTGGTGGATGATGTTATTACCACCGGTGCCACACTGGAAGCGTGTGGCAATAAACTGTTGGAAATTCCCGATATCAGATTGAGCATTGCTTCACTTGCTTATGCACAGGGATAAGCAATAGCACTGTCTGTACTATTGGCGTATTTTATCCCGCATATAGTCAAGCGTAACAGGAACAGTATCCTGCGGTCTTCCCAGTTTTATCATTTTTCGGTTGTACATTTTCCGGTTGTGAATGAGTCTCCGTTGTACGACTGCTCTCTCATTGAGTAGATTATACAATGACTGTATCGGGCTAAACAAGTCAAAACTACCTTGTCGTGCCCTATACAAAAGCGGACGTCTATCCAAATCTTCCGAAATATCATAACTGCTCTTGGCAGGTTTCATGTTAATAATCATCTGTTTAAAAGTTTCGTAATCCCAAAAAGCGTGAATAACGATTTCATGAATTAAAACCGTGTCCAGTGTCATGTAAAAAGTAATGGGTTGTTTCATTTGCAAGATACTGTCGGTGACAGGGATAATTTTTGTGATGTATCCCAATGAGGAAAACATGAGGGAGTCGTTACGCGACACAGTAATGTAAAACCGTCCCGTGGTATCGCTAAAACTACCGAGGTAATTGTCGCGGCTAAATATTTGTGCATCAGGAATCGGATGCAGGGTATCGCTGCTCATCAGTATACCATATATACCCACAATATTGGCGCTCTCCGTTTGTGCTTGTAACCTGCTTTGTGCGGTAAAAACCAATAAGAGAAAGAAAACAAACGAAAAAAATGTAAAGTATGGACGGATGTTTTTTATTTTAATCAAATTTATCATGTAACTATTCATCCGATAATAATACAAATAATTTAGTTTTATTGTCTCTTTTAGCATAATTAATTTATAAATATTAGAACCTTAACCCACATTGCAGCTATAAATCAGCAACCCCTTGATTTCAAGAGGAGTCATTTTTTAAAATTTCCTCGGGTAGGACTACGGATTTTTTCCTGTGGAAGGGAACATATTTAAGTTTTAAGAGTTCATAAATTTGTCTGACCTGCCTGGTTGGGTAAGGGTTTGTGTCGAAATAAAGTGACGGGAATCGACGAAGTAATTTTTGGGGTTTTCAAGGCAGGGCGGAGCGTTAAAAAAATGTTTACTAAACATTTTTAGCGAACGAGCCAGCTTGCAGGAAAGGGTTGCGAATAGCCACTGTTTACCCTGTGAAATAGCAAAGCCATTATTTCACAGGGTGAATTTAAAACTTTTGCAACGAAGAAAAAGCACAAAAGAACAAGCCGAAAACTGTCAGGTTATTTCGTTACAATCCCTAAGTGCATTTACGGATTGAAATGGGTCTTGAAAAATGTATTTTTGTAGGGAGTATTCTTCAATTCATCCCCCTCAACCGGAGCGTAGATGTTCTGCATGCCTTAACTTGTTGATAGTTTATTGAACAGTATTGAGACGGGGGCTTTATATTCCTTGTTCAAAGTCAGAAAGATATAAATTTAACAATCCTGAGGAGAACTATCTTATTACACCAATGATTATCGGGCGGGTCAAAATTGCCTGCGAATTTATTCATAGGCAGGTAAGGGACTTTGCTCCTTACGGTTATCTTCTGCTCATGCGAAGTTATGCCGCAGATACTCCTTTGGAGCAATCTGAATGTTATACAAAAAGCGATTTGAAATCGCTATTAAGAAAGTTAGAATTATAAATCACGATTAGCGGGGTATCTTTGAGTGTAGACGCTCAAAGCGTGGGTGCGAGGAGAAAATACATTTAGTATCCACACGAAAATCCTGCTTGTTTAGATTTTTTCTATCTTTGCATCATAATTCAAATCCCTCCTTTTCTGCGAGGTATTTTGATTTATAAAGAAGGGTGGAGAGATTAGGCTCTGTGAAGCTCTGGCAACCTTCCACCACAGGTGGAAAAGGTGCCAATACCTAACCCGTCAGCCTCTGGCTGATGGGAAATGATAAATTAAAAGAAGTTCAATGAAAAAACAAGACGTATCCGTCTGACAAACATGTAAATAGTATCTTTATACCACTGTTTACTTTTGTCCGGTGAAGATTTTACCGGAGATCGGGTATTAAATTTTTATCAAAATGACTAAGACAAAACCTGACATAAGAGAGGAGTTGAAAAAACGGGTATTGGTACTCGATGGCGCCATGGGTACCATGATTCAACACTATCAACTTGAAGAAAAAGATTACCGCGGCAGGCAATTTGAAAATGTAAAACAATTGCTTAAAGGGAATAACGATCTGCTGAACATCACCCAACCTCAGATTATTATCGAAATACATGAGCAATATCTTGAAGCGGGTGCCGACATCATCGAAACCAATACTTTCAACGGCACACGCATCTCGCAAAGCGATTACGGTCTGGAGGATTATGTTTATGAGATGAACCGGAATGCAGCCAGAATGGCACGTGCCGCTGCTGATAAGTTTACAAAATTCACTCCCGAAAAGCCGCGCTTTGTGGCAGGAGCTATGGGGCCAACGAACAAAACCGCTTCCATGTCGCCCAAAGTAAATGACCCGGGCTACCGCAATGTGAGTTTTGATGGACTGATGGAAGATTACTATCAGCAGGCCTCGGCGTTGCTCGAAGGAGGAGCGGATGTGCTGTTGGTGGAGACCATTTTCGACACACTCAATGCCAAAGCGGCACTCTTCGCCATCGAAAAAATTATGGAAGAAAAGGGAGAGAAAATACCCGTGATGGTTTCCGGTACCATCACCGATGCCAGCGGACGGACACTCTCCGGCCAAACGCTGGAAGCCTTTTTTACTTCCGTAAAACACATCGACCTGCTCAGCGTCGGGCTTAACTGCTCCATGGGTGCCGAACAGATACGTCCCTATCTCGCCGAGCTTTCGCGCATTGCACCTTTTCCTGTAAGCGTTTATCCTAACGCCGGATTGCCCAACCAGTTTGGTGAATATGATGAAAGCCCACACAAAATGGCCGGTCACATAAAAGATTTTCTTGACAACCGTTATGCCAACATTGTGGGCGGTTGCTGCGGTACGACGCCCGAACATATTCGCGAAATGGTTCGTTTGGCGGAAAAAGCAGAAAAGCGGCAGGTTCCTCCCAAAAGACATATAACCAGGCTGAGCGGACTGGAGCCCGTGGCGATTGAAAAAGATAAAAATTTTGTGAATGTAGGCGAGCGCACCAACGTGAGTGGCTCGCGGCGTTTTGCCCGCCTCATCCGTGAAGAAAAATATGAGGAAGCCCTCTCGGTGGCACGCGACCAGGTGGAAAATGGTGCGCAGATACTGGATGTGAGCATGGACGACGGTATGCTCGATGCCAAAAAAGAGATGGTTCGCTTTCTGAATATGCTGGCCTCCGAACCGGATATCTCCCGCCTGCCTATTATGGTTGACTCCTCCAAATGGGAAGTGCTCGAAGC
>CAYLSW010000054.1:0-10904 GCA_964386145.1 uncultured Lentimicrobiaceae bacterium
TCCTGACAGAGGTGGTAATGAGGAGATTATGCGCGAAATTAATCAGGAGTACGAGCTGGTAAAAAAACAATTACAGAAATATCGTAAAGGTCTTAGTGACCTGAAAATCGGCGACTTGGTGTTGGTAAATGGTACCGAATGTACGGTTACGGCTGTGTTTGAGAAAACCTTTATCGCCAAAGCCAAAGGCCGTCACCGATTGGCTGTTTTCGAGAAAAAAACAGGCCGTTCTGTTTACGATAAGAAATATATAGCGAGATTACCGGATTAATGTCCCCCCTTTATTTACTGCAACTTTCCGGGGAGTTGTCCGTAATATTAATCTATAAAAGAAAAAATATGCTGGAAATAGAAGAATTTACGGAACCCAAAACATCATTTTTGATGTTTTCGGGCGACCTTAATGTTGTCCAGGCATCCAAACTTCAACAGCAGTTGTTAAGTGCAGCCTCAAGGGCTTTATTTGTTGATGTGAAAGTGGCCAATGTGGAAAATATGGATCTGAGCTTTTTGCAATTGTTGTTAGCGTGGGCGCTAAGCGTGAAACAAACCGGGAAAAAACTTACTTTTGACTTCCAATTGGAACAGGAGCTTGAACGGATTTTTGATGAATCAGGGTTCCGGCAGGTATTCGCCCAACTATAAAAACAAAGTATCATGCGAAACAAAACCATACTGTTTGTCGATGATTCACTAAGTATAAGGACGTTAGTGAAGATGATACTGGAAGAAGCCGGATATCAGGTAATCCTTGCCGAGGATGGTCAGGATGCTCTTTCCTATTTTGATGACCGGACTATTGATTTGGTAATAACAGACCTACATATGCCCCGAATGAATGGGCTGGAACTGATTAGAGAAATCAGGAAACTCCAAAACTACTGTTTTGTGCCCATCTTGTTTTTAACTACCGAGACAAAGCCGGAGCTGAAACAGGAAGCCAAAACGGCAGGAGCGACAGGCTGGATAACCAAACCTTTCGACAGAGGTAAATTTTTACAGATTATTAAAAAGGTTATAAGGTAATGGACGATTTAGCAGCAAGCTTTGTCAATGAAGCCGATGAGTTGTTGGAAAGCCTCGAAGAGGCACTTCTGAAGCTGGAAAACCATCCGGATGATCAGGAGCAAATCAATACGGCTTTCCGCGTGATGCACTCACTCAAAGGAACGGGTGCTATGTTTGGCTTTGATGAGTTGAGCGTTTTTACACACGAGATGGAGAGCCTGTATGATATGTTGCGCTCAGGAAAGCGAAAAGTCAATAAAAAGATCATTGACTTTACCTTTAATAGTATAGACCTTATCCGCCGGTTGCTTGACAGACCTGACGATGCCGAAACGCAATCTATGAAAAATGAGCTTCTGCATGTAATTAAATCAACTTTTCTTTCAGAGCAGACTGATGATACCCTCAAACAAGAATCTTCCGAAAAATCTACTCTCAAAGAGAAGAAAAAACCGACTTTGGCAACCTGGTATATCCATTTTGAACCACATCGTGATATTCTGAAAAATGGAACCAGACCGTTGTATCTTTTGGACGAACTTGCGGAATGCGGACAGTTAAGGACTTTCTTACATACAGAAAATCTCACTGACTTTAGACGCCTTAACGTTGAAAATGTTTATGTCTTCTGGGATTTACTTCTCGTTACTAACAAAGACAAAAATTTCATAAAGGATGTTTTTATTTTTGTGGAAGATGACAGCCGCATCAAGATAGAAAAAGTGTCGGAACATGATTTGCTTTCCCATCCCGCTTTTGAAGAACAGGTAAACAAACTAAAGCTTTCAGAAAGTATCACTCCGGAAAAATTGCAATTGTTGAAAGCAGCACTTTCCTTTCCCGATAAGGAACCGGCGGAAGGTTGGCAACATGAAAAAAAATCTGAAAAAGGGCCGGCTGAACTGATATCTCCTGAAATAAAACCTAAAACTAAACGAGAAAAACAGAAAATATCCAACCCACCGGGTAAACAATATCACCACACAACAATCCTCCACGAAACCGTCCGGGTAGCTTCGCCCAAGCTGGATGAGCTGCTCAATATTATTAGCGAGGTGGTGACAACCCAGGCCAGACTTGCACATTATTCTCATTGTCAGGAAGACCCCGAATTGGAAAATATTACGGAAGCTTATGAAAAATTGTCCCGGCAACTACGAGAAAACGCTTTGGGAATGCGGCTTATTCCCATTTACACCATCCTGATTCGTTTCAAGCGGCTGGTACGTGATCTCTCCGAGCAAATGAACAAGGAAATTGTGCTGGAAACAACGGGTACCGAAACAGAGTTGGATAAGTCCATGATTGAAAAACTGTACGACCCCCTGTTGCATATTTTGCGCAATAGCATCGACCATGGCATTGAGCCTGTCGAAGATCGGGTGAAAGCCGGAAAAACGCCCCATGGAATTATCCGTATTGAAACTTCCTACCGGGGGGCTTTTGTGCAGATTGAAATTTCGGATGATGGCCGTGGTATGGATGTTCAGGAATTAAATCAGGTTGCGTTGATGAAGGGTTTTGTTAAGCCCGGAGTTGAGATTTCGCACAGTGAACTTCTGCAATTGATTTTTCAGCCCGGATTTACTACATCCAAAAAAGTAAGCAAGGTCTCCGGCCGTGGTGTGGGAATGGATGTGGTGAGGAGAAATGTTGAAGACCTTCATGGAAATATTGAACTTGAAACGGAAAAGGGAAAAGGGACAACCGTCAGAATCCTGCTTCCCCAGACACTTTCTATTATTGATGGACTGCTGGTTTATGTGGGAAAAAACCGCTACATTATTCCTATGGGCAACGTGCAACAGATTTATCCGGTAACACGCGAAGAGTTACAAAAGAGTTTTAACAATGTTATTCCCAAAGACAGCCATCAAATTCAGTTTGTTGACTTGGTGAAAGAATTTGGAGAAGAAGACATTAACCGGAAAGAGCTATACCTGATTGTAGTGGATTACGGAAAAAAAGAGATAGGTTTGGTATTTAACGCCGTGGTTGGTAAATACCAGGCTGTCATCAAGCCGTTGAGCCGTATTGTACAAAAACAGGAGATATTTTCGGGGGCTTCTGTTCTTGGCGACGGAGAAGTGGCGCTCGTTATTGATACAGGCAAGATGATTGACAAATTTATTAATGATTGATAACTATGGAAAAAAATATTGCTGAAACCGTTGAACAAAAACAGTACTACATTTTGTTTTATCTTGTGGGAGAGATTTTTGCCATCAATGTAAAATACGTGCTCAGGGTACTGGAGACCACAACGTTTACCCGGGTGCCGCAAGGACCTTCGTTTCTGAAAGGAGTTATCAATTTTAACGGCAGTGTTTTGCCGGTGGTGGATACTTACCTCAAATTCGGCTTTTCCGCTAAAGAGGATTTCAAAAAATCCCTGATTCTGGTGCTGAACCTGAACGTGAAAGGGAAAAATACAAACCTTGGCATTGTAGTCGATGATTCCAATGATGTTTTTGAAGTGCATGATACCGACATTAAGCCTTATCCGGCTTTTGGAAGCAAGTACAATGTGGATTATATCGATGGTGTCATTGAACGAAAAGGGATGTTTATTCTGATATTGAATCCTGAAAAGTTGTTTGAAGATGAGGACGTTCTTAATATTGGCAACACAAAATTATCCGGGAGCGGCAAAGGCAGTGTCGAAGCTGAAGAAGATTAAGAATAAAATTATTATGAAAATATTGATTATTAAATAACCGTAAAGATGAAAAAATTTAGTTTTCGTGCCAAAATGATTAGCCTGATGGTGGTGATTCTGCTGATATTTTTGAGTTTGGGCTATCTTATGCAGGATACCATTAAGACCTCAAAATCAGGGACAAATGATTTGTATAAAGGAAGTGTTGTTACCCTGTACCGACTGTCGGGTTTAAAAGCAAACCTTTTGTCTAAAATTCTGATTCCCGTACAGGAGTCGAGGAGTCTCGGCACTTCGGCGGCTTCTTCAGCTTATCAGCTTAGGGCATCCATGAAAGATATCAGAAATCAATTCCTGAAAATGCGTAACGAAGGGGATTATTCATCTCAGGGGCAGACTCTTCTTGCCAATATGGTTGTGAGCCTTGATAAATTGTTTGGTACTGTTGAAAATATTATTGATTTTAAGGGAGACATCAATAAAAAAGCAGATAATGTGCGTTGGCAAAAACTTTACGATAGTTTTAACGTGGCAACAGAGAAATTCGAAATTGATTCGGAAGCATTTTTGTTTATGCAGATTAAGGATGATAAATTGTTGTTAGCTTCAATCAGCAATTCACTTGCCACAAAATACCGGTTGAACAATATTATCCTTGCTTTGGGCTTTCTGATTATTTTCATTTTTTCGTTCCTGTTTATAAAGGATATCTCAAAAAAATATCAATTGGTTATCAAACATTTGGTAAATCTTTCCAATGGAGATTTGACGGTGGACATTCCGAATATTGCACTTGATGAGTTAGGTTGGATTTTGCGGCATGTTCACATATTACAGGAGAGCCTGAGAAAAATAACGGTTGAGATTGGCACAGCGGTAGGCAATCTATCCATTGCCAGTCACGACTTGAGCGCTTCTTCACAAAGCATTGCCCAGGGAGCTTCCGAGCAGGCCTCTTCGGTAGAGGAGGTGTCTTCTTCGGTAGAAGAGCTGACGTCCAACATTCATCAGGTGGCTGACAATGCCAGAGCTACTGAAAACGTGGTTATTCAACTTTCTGAAACCACGAATCAAATGGTTAAGGCCGCCACTGAAAGCCAGAAAAAAATGAACGCCATTACTGAAAAAATTGGGATCATTAGCGAAATTGCTTTTCAAACCAATATTCTGGCATTAAATGCTGCCGTGGAAGCTGCTCGTGCCGGCGAACATGGCAGGGGCTTTGGCGTAGTGGCCGTAGAAGTCGGGAAACTTGCCGAAAGGAGTAAAAAAGCCTCCTCTGAAATTGAAAGCCTCGTTCATGACAGTGTGAAAGTTATCAAAAGTGCCGGTGACCTTATGCTTGATATGGCCCCGGAAGTGGTTAAAACAGCAAATATGGTCAAAAGTATATCGGAATCCAGCGTGGAACAAAAACTTGGCGCCGACCAAATCAATGATGCCGTCCAACAGCTGAACGAAGTGACGCAACAAAATGCTGCTGCTTCGGAAGAGATTGCTACCAGTGCGGAAGAACTCTCTGCCCAGGCCGACCGCTTACTTGATACGCAGGCCTATTTCAAATTAAAAGATCAGGAAGCTGTTACTGATATCTCCGGAGGATATACAGCTTCCCGTATCAAGAAAAAAATTCCGCAAGTTGTGGCTACCGGTCAAAAAAGTAACCGGGGAAAAAAAGGTGTGGATATTGATCTTGGAAAACCGGACAATTTGGATGAAGGCTACGAACGATTTTAGAACTCTGATACCGGATTATGAATGAAGGAACATTAACATCGAAATTTATTAAGCTGAGTAACAAAGACTTTCGCAGGCTAAGTACCTTTATTTACAATACTTTGGGGATTTATTTGCCTGAGAAAAAACATTACCTGCTCCAAAACAGGTTGCTGCCTCGATTGCAAAAGCTGGGCTATACTTCTTTTTCCGATTATACCGATTTTGTCATTCATCAGGGTGAACACGGGGATGAAATATTTGAGATGATGAATGTTGTATCCACCAACAAGACAGAATTTTTTCGCGAAAAAGCCCATTTTGACCTCATGCAAAAAGAGTTGCTCCCCGATTTTTATGGAAAACATGTCAAAGTGTGGAGTGCCGGCTGCAGTAGTGGCGAGGAAGTTTACAGTCTGGCTATGCTGCTCAATGAAGAAAAACAGGCGGGCCATATCAGCAACTTTGTTGTGCATGGAAACGATATTTCCAAAAAGACACTCGAAAAGGCTGTGAAGGCTGTTTATCCCTCTTACGTTATGGAGGCTATTCCTCCAAATTACCGTGGGAAATACCTGCTGCGTAGCAGAGACAAGGCTAATCCGACTATTAGGATTGTTCCCGAACTAAGAGTTAAAACCAGATTTGTGTGGGAAAACCTGGTCGGAAAGCATGACGCTATGCCCCCCGATTTTCAGTTTGTTTTTTGTCGTAACACGCTGATTTATTTCGATAAACAAACACAGCGTAAGGTGGTTGATCGTCTGGTGAAACATCTTGCTCCCGGTGGGTTTTTGATACTGGGACATTCCGAGACATTGATTTACCAGGTGCCTGAAGGAGTAAAAATGATATACCCGACTATTTATCAAAAAGAAACATAGACTATGGATAACGAAAAAGATAAACTTCAACAAATTGAACAGCTACAGGAAACAAACAGGCAGCTCCTGAAGCAAATAGATGATATTAACAAAAAACTCGTTGAGTCGGAAACCTTTAAAAGCCATTTCCTATCGAATGTTACCAATGAGATTGTCAATCCTTTTGCCTCGGTGATGGGACTTTCTCAGCAAATTATGAAACTGAAAAAAGGAAATTTGCAAAAAGCCGTTGAATTAGCCGGTCTTATTTATTCCGAGGCAGCTGCACTTGATTTTCAGCTGCGCAATATTTTTATGGCGGCACGTTTGGAAGCCGGGGAGGTGAAACCTGAACCTTCTGAAATCAACCTGCGGGAATTGGTTGAGGAAATGGTGGGTAAAATTAAACACGAAGCGGATAAAAAAAGGATAACATTTCGTTTGAACATAGCCCCCGCTGCCGGTAGCGTTGTATCTGACAGAGAAAAACTGGGACTTATCCTGCTCAATTTACTGAGCAACGCTGTCAAATTTTCTAATCCCGGGAAAGACATTAATGTCCGGGTGCAGTTTAAGGCCAAATACCTTACAATTGAAGTGAAAGATGAGGGAATTGGAATGACAAAGGCGGAGATAAACCGGATTTTTGACCGCTTCCATCGGGCTGACCCCGTCATTCAATCCATCACCCCCGGCAGTGGACTGGGGCTGGCCGTTGTTGAAGGTTTGTTGTTTATACTGAATGGAAGATCAGACATTGATTCACTCCCGGGAAAAGGAACAACCGTACGAATTTTCCTCCCCGAAGAAAACCCGGAGAATATTGAATTCGATGACGAATTATTTGTTGATGACCCGACCGAAGAAAGCTTCTAAAAACAATGTTGCAGTCATCAAAAACATATTATCTTTACCCATCCAACATCTTTTCCAGTAGAGAGTTGTATCATATAACTACCCTTTTAGGCTCCTGCGTGTCAGTTTGCCTGTACGACCAACGCCAGCAGTTTGGCGGAATGAATCATTTTATGTTGCCTTTGTGGAATGGAAACGGCCTGGCTTCTCCCAAATACGGAAATATTGCTATCCTTCAATTGTTACAGAAAATGGAAAGCCTCGGAAGCAATAGAAACGATTTGGTGGCCAAAGTTTTCGGTGGCGCCTCTGTGTTGGATATAAATACTGATTTGTTCAATGTGGGCGAACGTAATGCCGACCAGGCTATGGCTGAACTGGATGTGTTGAAGGTGAGGGTTGTAGCTTCCAGTGTGAAAGGTGATAAAGCCAGAAAGATAATTTTTAATACCTTTACAGGGGAAGTACGACAAAAATATATTGCAAAACGCGTGTTAAGTGATCAGTAAAATGATAGACAAGCTACATCCTGCACAAGTTCTTCTGGTGGACGATTCGCCATTGGTTACCCATGTGGTTTCCCGGATGATTGAAGAAGATGAGTCACTTCGCATTTCCGGTATTGCCTCTAACCCCTTTGAGGCTGTGAAGATTATGAGAGAGAACCGTCCTGATGTGATTTTGCTGGATATTCAGATGCCCCGTATGGATGGACTGACATTTTTACGTAAAATTATGAGCCAGCATCCTATTCCGGTGGTAATTTTTTCTGCTGTGGCTGAAACAAATTCTCTTAACACAATAAAAGCACTGGAGTATGGTGCTGTAGCCATTTTACAAAAACCAGGATCAATTGTCTCTCCTGAATTTCAGGAAATGAAAATTCGTTTTCTTGAGACCTTGAAAGGGGCTGCTGCTTCCGGTTCAAAACTAAAGTTTCTCCGAAAATTCCCCAATATGGAACAGCCGCTTTATTCGGAAGAAGCCCTGCAGGAGAAAAATGCCAAAGCCTGTCAACAACCCGCCAGCCTGAAAGTTGTTTTCATTGGCTCGTCCACAGGGGGGCCACAAGCCGTTGAATATCTCGTGCGAAACTTAAATCCGGGTGTTCCCGGGATGCTGATTACCCAACACATGCCCGGTGAGTTTACCAAAGCTTTTGCCGAAAGACTAAATATGTTTTCACCTTTGATGATAAAAGAAGCCACGGATGGTGAGGTGGTGAGAGATAACTGCGTTTACATCGGAAACGGATTTTTTCATTTATTACTGGAAAAACGTAACCAGGTGAACGTAATAAGGTTAAAGAATGGTCGGCTGGTCAATCGGCACAAGCCTTCGGTGGATGTATTGTTTCGCTCTGCTGCCCGTCATGTAGGAAGTTTTGCCACCGGCATCTTGCTGACCGGTATGGGAAATGATGGCGCAAGAGGATTGCTCGAAATGAAAGAAGCCGGGGCCATGACCATTGTTCAGGATGAAGCCAGTTCGGTAGTGTTTGGCATGCCGGGAGCTGCTATAAAACTCGGTGCGGCAAACCGTGTTTTATCTTTAAAAATGATTTTGGACTATCTGAACGGATATACAATACATTAAAAATAAAACAATGAAGTAAGATATGAAAATGACACCTGAAAAAAAAGACAAAATCCTTGTAGTGGACGATATGGCCATCAACCTCGAGCTTATCAAAAGTGTCCTTAATCTGGAAGGACACTTTTCGCTGGTGATGGTTTCAGATGGTAAGTCGGCTATTCGCAAAGCAAAAACGAACCATTTCGACCTGATACTGCTGGATATTATGATGCCTGAAATGGATGGCTATGAAGTGTGCAATATTCTTAAATCATATCCTACTACAAAAGATATCCCCATTATCTTCCTCACTGCGCTGAACGGGCCAAAAGATATACAGAAAGCTTTCCGGTACGGAGCTGTGGACTATATCTTAAAGCCTTTTTCGAGAGAGGAGCTTATCTCACGTGTTAATCTGCATATTTCCCTGAAACGTACCCGCGAAGAACTTATTAAGGCCAAAAGGTCTGCCGAAGCTGCTGCCGAAGCCAAGGCTATTTTCCTCGCAAACATGTCGCACGAGTTGCGTACTCCCATGAACGGCATTATCGGCATGGTGGATATCCTGAAAAGAACAGAACTTACAGATGCACAGTATGAATATCTGAATATCATCGAATCTTCGGGGGAAACCCTGCTGAGCATTATTAACGATATCCTTGATCTGTCGAAAATTGAAGCAGGCCACATGGAACTTGAAACGATCCCCTTTTCTCTTTATGATGAAATACGTCGGGTTGCGAACATCATGCAGGTTATTGCTGATAAGAAAAAATTAACTGTCAGGCTCCATATTGGTAAAGAAGTACCCCCTTATGTGAAAGGAGATCCTGTGCGGATGAAGCAAATTATTATCAATCTCGTGAACAATGCCATTAAGTTTACCGAAAAAGGAAACATAACCATTTCGGTAGAAAAAAAGAGCGCAGAAGATGGGAAAGTGCAACTATTTTTTAAGATTATGGATACCGGCATCGGTATTTCACCCGAAGGACAAAAAAAACTTTTTCAGTCGTTTTCGCAGGTGGATAAGTCCACAACACGGAAATATGGTGGTACCGGGCTGGGACTGATGATTAGCAAAAATCTGACGCAAATGATGGGGGGTGAAATTGGTGTGGAAAGTGTAGAAGGCGTCGGATCAACTTTCTGGTTTACCATTTCCATGGAACTTTCCGATCAAGAAAGCTATATAAAACAACATCAGGCTGACGATACTTCGCATGAAGATAGAACGCGTGTGCAGCCTAAGATGAATATTCTGTTGGCGGAGGATAATAAAATTAATCAGAAAGTGGCCATGCTGAACCTGAATAATCTGGGATATCAGGTGGATATTGCCAGCAACGGAAAAGAAGCCGTGGAAAAATTTGAAAACGGTGATTATGACTTAATCTTTATGGACGTGCAAATGCCTGAGATGGATGGTATCGAAGCCTGTAAAAAAATCAGAGAACTGGAAATTAATTCTGATAGTACGAAAAAAATCCCTATCATTGCAATGACGGCCAACACTTCTGAAGACGAAAGGAAAAAGTATATGGAAGCGGGAATGGACGATTATATCAGTAAGCCT
Organism: uncultured Lentimicrobiaceae bacterium; assembly: GCA_964386145.1. Lineage (GTDB taxonomy): Bacteria > Bacteroidota > Bacteroidia > Bacteroidales > F082 > Sulfidibacterium. The sequence goes on from CAYLSW010000054.1 coordinate 10,253, forward strand.
TTTAAACAAAAAGAATTAATTGAAATATTTAAAAAAACACTGTATAACAGGAGGTTGGGATATGAAACAGTTTGACTTTAACAATAAAAATATTCTCATTGTAGAAGATACGATAACCAGTAGCCGGTTTTTCGATGCTGCTTTAAGTCGTACTAATGCCAAATTATTTTGGGCTGAAGATGCCGGCGAAGCCATAGAAATATTTGATGAAAGTAACATCGACCTGGTTCTTCTCGACATAAATTTGCTTACCACGAGTGGTTTTGATGTTTTGAAATATATCAGAAAAAAGAGTAAAGATATTCCGATAGTTGTGCAGACAGCTTATATCTTGTCTGGCGAAGAGGAGATGAGTTTTAAGCTTGGCGCCAACGATTTTATTGCTAAACCCATAAAACTGAACCAGCTGATGGAGACAATGGAAAAATTTCTGGGGAAAGAAGAAACTTATACGGCCGAATAGAATTATTTATCGGTATTTACTGACCTCTTATGAAACCGAGACTTACCTGCTCAATTTGTGCACCGGAGATACGTTTCTGCCACGCTGTAATCCGTGTACATCTTGGATTGTACTGAGACTGCTTGAATTTATATTTCAAAATTCAAGTATAGCCGAACCATGCCGAACGCGTGGCAGGATTATACCGCC
>CAYLSW010000055.1:0-10894 GCA_964386145.1 uncultured Lentimicrobiaceae bacterium
TGCAGGAACTCAGGCATGGTATATACCTTGCTCCTCAAATAGAAAGGAAGGAAAAAGATAGCGAAGAAAACGAGTACTACCAACGCCATCCATTCGTAGTTAAAAACAGAAATGCCCGTGCTGTAGGCGTCTCCGGCGAGACCAACCAGCGCGGGGCTTCCCATATTGGCGGCATATAAGGTAATCCCGATAATAGGCCAGGTCATCTTCCGACCTGCTAAAAAGTAATCTTCGTGCGTCTTGTTTTTTGTTTTTTTCCGGCTGTAGGCCAACCCCCACAAGGTAATCCCCACAATGTAAACCAATATAATGGTAATATCAATGGGGCTTATAACAACGTCTTTCATAGTAAATTTTTAAAACCGGTTTGGAAAATTACAAAAAGAGGGACAACAAAAGATTTTTCCTGCTTTGGATGTACAATGAGACGATTATGAAACGTTTAGGTTTCCTAAAAAAGTTCTTTCTCACGAAACCTTCTTAATAAAGCAGTTAAAGCTTTTGAAACAGCCCCTCTTTAAACAAAAAATTATCAATATTTGACTAAATCAGTGAGGCTTTAATTTTGAAAAATAAAATTATTTAGCCGAACTGACCCCCCGGCTGCTATCGGAATCTCATAGTTTATATTCCCGGCTCCCAAGAGCGATTATATAACATTTCAATGGGATTCCCCGTCAGCTTACTGTGAGGAAGTTTCGTTTAATTCAATAGAAACTGAAAACTTTAGTACTTCATTAACCCGGAAATTTCGTACCGGGTTAATGAAGTTACAAAGTAAAATAATTAAAGAACACAAGACCTTTTAAAAGTCGTATTGAAATGACAAAACTATTGAACGTCCTAAAATAGACCGGGCATAGAAATACTGACTATTGACACTTGTTAGTCCGGATCTCGGATTTCCTTCCGTTAACCCAATAACATTAAATAAATTATTTCCCGAAACAGAAACGTTAATATGTTGAGACATGGTGTAATCCAGACGTGCATTAATCTGCGAAAATTGCGGAAGTACTTGTTTGTTAGCCGGGTTTGTATAACGTTTGCCGAAATATTGCCAGGCAAAGCTGGCGTTCAGTTTTCCAATTTGATAAGAAGGCCGGAAAGTAAAATATAATTGAGGAAGCCGTTGAATATAATGACCGTTAAAATCAAACAATTGTCCACTGGCATTGTGATACACCCAGTTATGATACTTAGCCTTTTGATAGGTTCCTGTAAGGGAAAGGTTCAAATTCCCCAATTGTGCTGCAGCTTCCAGCTCAAGACCGGCGGCAGAAGTATTATAGAACTGTTGAATGGCAGTTAAAACACCACCGACGTTCACAAAATCAGTAAAGTTAATGTGGTTGAAATAACTGTAAAATGCCGTAGCAAACAAAGCTATTTTTGATGAATTATATTTTAGGCCCAGTTCATACTGGTTAATACTTTCCACCTTGACATCAGCGGGAAATCCATTGGCTGTTGACTCGGTTCCGCCAAAAGCATAAGCACGGTCGGCAGGAGCCCGGTGTCCGTTACTGGCCCTGGCAAAAATTGCTGTATTTTTATTTAACTCGTAATTCAAGCCGAGAGACCAGGACAAAACACCATAACTATAATGGAACGGGATAAAAACCCCGGAGCCATACTGGACGTTTGTTTCAGCGGGAGAAATAGTACCATCGCCATTTACATCATAGGTATAATTTTTTACTTTTTCAGTGTTACCGTACGTTTTTCCCATGTCAAGACGCAGACCTGCATTAACGGTTAATTTTCCAAGGTCCACTTCATCGAAAAGATACAATGCATTGATACGGGTTAAGGCGTAATAATTGCGGTACAATGTTCCGTACTGTGAGTATCCATCGGTAGTCAGCGATGTACCTGTAGCATCATTTACGAGGTTCAGTTTTCGGGTATTATTTCCCGAAATATCTACCAGCATATTGTGCCACCACCATTTGGAAGAAACTTTATTGGCTGAAAAATACCATCCTGCGGTCAGGGTATTATTTTTCATTTTTTTCGTTATTTTAATATCATTTCCAAATTCAGATAACGGCGAATTCACGGCCCACCAGCCATAAGTTCCCACCAGTCCGTTTCCATTGAGAGAGCTCATGTTGGAAATGGGTTGTCCGGCCTGAAAACCGTCGGCAAAGGAATAGTGGTAGTTGGTAAGCCCCAGGCCGGCAGCATAATTACCGGCACTTTCAGGCCCGGAAATTCCAAAAATGGAATTGAATTGTAAATTAATAATTGATTTCTGAAAGTTGTCTTTCAGGCTCCAGTTATTTCCAAGGTCAAAGAAACTTTCACCTCCAAAGGAGAATATTTGCGGATGCATCCCGTCGGCCAGATTTTCATTTACTGCAGTTCCGGTTGGTGTGGTGGCATGCAGACGCATCAAATCCAAACTTTTCATAGTTCCGTATTTTGCGCTAAATCCGGGAATGCTGGTAGCAGGATTGCCCTGCATTGGAAAAGGCAAATAAGAGATATCTCTGTCATTCAAAAGTTTTGTTCTTAACCTGAAGTAGCCTTTTTTAAACAAGTAAGTAACATTTGCTTTAATCTGACCACCGTTGTTGGCGGTATATCCGGGAGAGCGAATACCATCGTCGGTCCTGTAAAAGCCACCTATATTATAACGAATGTTTTTTGAAAGGGGGCCTCCAATATCGAATCCGGTTCGGGAATGCATATACGTTAAACCAACATACTGAATAATAGTTCCTTTTGTTGTTGGCCCTCCCGTCTTCGAAATAAAATTAATAATACCGCCCGGGGCATTACTTGTAAGAATAGAAGCCGAACCACCTCTCACTGCTTCCAGACGAGCTGTTGTTTGGTCCACCCTTACCATGATATCTGTATTACCAAACATCAAGTCGCCGTATTCAAACACCGGCATTCCATCTTCCTGAAGTTGAACATATCGCAATCCGCCTGAACTGGGAAGACCACGGGCAAACACATTAGCATTTCCTTTGCCACCTGAACTTTCCACGTAAAAACCGGGTATTGACTTAAGCAAATCGGCAGTACCACGGGGCGCAAATTTTTCAATTTGCTTTGCTGAAATCGTTGTAATCGCCACACTGGATTGCAACTTGGTCTTTTTGTTTTGCACCCCTGTTACAACAACCTGATCAAGAGAGAGGAGATCTTCATGTAAAGTAAAATCTTTGGATTCCGTTGCCCCATTGGCAATATTAAAAGCGTAATCAATGGGTTTGAATCCGATAAAGGAAACGTGAAGGATGTTTTTCCCGGCAGGAACCTGAAGAGTATAACTTCCGTTAGCATCGGAAGTTGTTCCCATGGTGGTTCCTTTAAGCAAAATGGTAACACCGGCTGCCGGCTTTCCGTTGTTCTGGGTGACGGTACCTTTAATGGTTCCCTGAGCCATTAACCCCACCGAAAAAGTAAGGGCCAGCATCACCGTAATGAAACGTACAATCTTTTTCATAACAAATAATTTTATTGAATGAATACTTAAATAGTTGTTAAAAGTAAGTCAATAATTACCTGAAAAACAGGGCTATTTATTCTCTTATTAATGCACACGTGAACACACACCTGAATTGTTCATAATTCATTGATTATTGTTAATAACTTTCTTTAACGATTTGTGTTTGCCATGAATAATTTTTCAAGTGCAGAAATTCTTTATTTTAGCCGACTATATATTCTTAACATGAATGACAGGAAAAGGAGGGTTACCTTAAAGGACATTGCCAACAAAATCGGAGTTTCTCATACAACCGTCTCTCGTGCACTCCGAAATCATCCCGACATCAGTCCTTATAGGAAAGAGCAGATTAGAAATCTTGCTAAAAGCATGCACTACAATCCGAATGCTTTTGCGCTTAGTTTACGTAATTCATACAGTAAGCTCATAGGCCTGATAATCCCTGAAATCACTTTGTATGCATTTCCTTCTATGGTCAAAGGTGTTTCCGAATTTTGTTATAATGCCGGTTATAATGTTATCATTCTTTCTTCTAACGAATCATACGAAAGAGAAGTTCAAAATACCGAGCTCATGTTATCAAGTCAGGTTGATGGTCTGCTGGTAGCCATTTCCAAAGAGACACAAAAATATGATCATTTTGAACTACTCGAAGAAGAAGGAATTCCGGTTGTTTTTCTTGACAGGGTCTTTAAGAACTATGGGAAATCAAAGGTAATGATTGATGGCGTCAGGGCAGCTTATACCGCTACCAAACACCTGATTGAAACAGGACGGAAAAAATTAGCCTATTTCGGTGGAAGTCCTTCCCTGTTTATTACCAAACAGCGTCTTGTAGGTTTTAGGAAGGCACTTCGCGACTATAATATGAAAGAACATTCCGTCATTTTTGCGGGTGATGCGGAAGATGCCCGGCACAAAACATTTGACCATTTTGGCAAAAAAGACATCCCGGATGGGATTATGAGCATCAGCGATGAGGTACTGACAGGAATAATCCCCTCGTTGCAGGAACTAAACATTCGTATTCCGGAAAAAGTGGCAATTATCAGTTTTAGCGATGGGCCCATATCCCTGATGTATAAACCGGCTGTTTCTATTATCCATCACTCTCTTTCACGTGTGGGGCAGGTTGCGGTTGATTTATTAATTCAGCGAATTGAAAATCCCGAAGGGAAATATCAGCAAATTCGCATTATCAATACAGAACTAATAGTACGTGGAAGCACCGTTAAACTTGAGGGATAAAATTCGGGATGTGTTGACATGCGCTTTTCTTTGATGGCGCATACATTTTCGGGATTAATAACTGAAGGTTCCGTATGCCGAACGGATGGTCAGTTTTTTGGCATCAGCGGCCTCCACCCGGCCAATAATTCGGGCATCCACCTTAAAACTTTTCGAAATGGCTATCAGCGCTTCCGCAATGCTTTCAGGAACATACAATTCCATACGATGTCCCATATTGAACACCTGATACATCTCATTCCACTGGGTACCGGATTGATGATGAATCATATCGAAAAGTGGCTGTACCGGAAAAAGATTGTTTTTGATAACATGCAGTTTATCAATAAAATGCAGTACTTTAGTCTGTGCGCCGCCGCTGCAGTGAATCATACCATGGATTTGTTTTTTGTATTCTTTGAACATGGCTTTTACCACGGGAACATAAGTCCGCGTAGGCGAAAGCACCAGTTTTCCCACATCGATGCCCGGCACCGGCGAAGGGCCGGTAAGTTTCAGGTTCCCTGAATAGACAAGCCTATTCGGTATATGCGGGTCGTAACTTTCGGGAAATGCTTTGGCCAGCGTATGTACAAAAACATCATGACGTGCGGAAGTAAGCCCGTTGCTGCCCATGCCACCATTGTAATGATCTTCGTAAACAGTCTGTCCGAAAGAAGCAAGTCCCACAATCACATCGCCGGGTTGAATATTGTTCTGAATAATTTCCGAACGCTTCACCCTGGCAGCTACGGTGGAATCCACAATTACCGTGCGTACCAGATCACCCACATCGGCGGTTTCTCCACCTGTCAGATAAATTTCCACACCCCACCGGCGCATTTTCTCCAGAAAAACTTCCGTTCCGTTGATAATCGCCGCGACTACCTCAGCGGGAATCAGGTTTTTGTTTCGGCCAATGGTGGACGACAGCAGAATGTTGTCAGTAACGCCCACGCAAAGCAGGTCATCGGTATTCATCACCACAGCATCCTGGGCAATACCTTCCCAAACACTCAAATCGCCGGTTTCTTTCCAGTACATGTATGCCAGTGCTGATTTGGTTCCGGCACCATCGGCATGCATAATGTTACAATAAGATTGTTCGCCGCCGAGAATATCCGGGATTATTTTACAAAAAGCATTGGGAAACAAACCTTTGTCCAAATTTTTTATGGCTGCGTGTACATCCTCTTTTGAAGTGGAGACACCTCTGCCTTTGTAACGCGACTGTTCATGATTTTTATTTTTCATCAAAGATTAGCTCGTGTTTTTGAGTATTAAAATGGTATTTACCAAATTTGCGGAGGATATAATCGCCAAAGACAATACTAAAGTTCAGCTGATAGTTGACGATAACTTTCACATCTTTCACCGTTTTGTTGGCAATTCTGACCTGGTCAAAATGTATCACAGCATGGTCTGCAATAGTATTGTTTTTCAAGACTTCTGAAGCGTTCCCTTCGAAATTTTCCTTACTGATAACACCATCGTTTAGCAGCCGGAGTGCTTTTTTCAGTGAAATCATCCCGGTGCTGTTTCGTTCAAAAACAAACGACTCAGCATAACCATTAATCAGACAATTCGTTACGTATAATCCTGTCTTCTTGTCCGTGGTATAAATTACACTGTTTTCATTGGGATTTATAGCAATTTGTATGGCGCTGGTGTCAATGGTCTCATTAGTTGATTTCGGCACAAAATCTTTGCGCAACACCCTGAATTCAGTTCGCCGGTTAAGGGCATAAGCTGCTTCTTTTTCAGCTTTGTCGGGAAGCGAATTGATGAACGGGGCATCCAACGAAGTTCCTTTTTTAAACAGGAAACCATCTTTTACAATGTCTTTTTGCAGCACGCGGGGCACTCTTTCGCCGTATCCCCTGGCCACAAGGCGTTTGGGATCAATTCCCCGCATAATCAGATAGTCAACTACCGTACGGGCGCGTTTTTGCGATAATATATCGTTGTACTCTTTGGTATCACGCGAGTCGGTGTGCGAACCCAGCTCGATGACGAGGTTCGGATTTTCCCGTAAGGTACGGATGAGTCCTTGCAACGAATCCTGATACTGTGGTTTCAGATTCCATTTGTTCAGATCATAAAGGATATCAGGCAATACGATAGGCTTTCTGGAAATGGGTTTCAGAACAATGTCTTTTTTGAAATCTTTGCTAAACTCTACTCCTGCCGTGGTAAACCTTCCGATATTGTTGAAATAATTATCCTTACTCACTTTTACCTCATAGGTAGTATTGGGTTTTATCTGACTTTTGCCAAAAGAGTAAAAGCCTTTGTTATTTGTAATTGTCTTCACTGTGAGTCCATTGGAGCCAATTAGCTGAACTGTAGCATTGGGTACACCAAACAGCGTTCGGTCATCGGAAGTCGTTCCCGAAAGAGTAAATTCCAGAGGTGGTTGAATGAAATAGTAGATATCTTCTTTGCCGCGACCACCTTTACGGTTAGAGCTCAGATAGCCCCATGCTTCGGTCGGATTAAAAATGATACCGAAATCGTCATACGTAGAGTTGATAGGGTATTTTAAGTTGACGGGGTTTCCCCAATGGCCGGAGGAATCAATTTTGCTGACAAAGATATCCAGCCCGCCCATACCACCATGGCCGTTGGAAGCGAAGTAAAGGGCTGTATCGCCACGTAGGAAAGGAAACATTTCATCACCTTTGGTATTGATATTTGGACCCAGATTGACTGGATGCCCGAAAGGGACATTTTTACTGGTACGAACAGATACCCACAGGTCTTTCCCACCAGCGCCACCTTTGCGATTGGAAGAAAAATAGAGAGTTAACCCATCACTGCTGAGTGAAGGTTGCCCGACAGTTTGCGTGGTATCCACACCACGAATAACAAGCCTTCGAGCCTGCCCCCATGTGCGACCAATTCGGCGTGATGTATAAATCTGGCAACCGGTTTTTTTATCGGGAATTTGCGGACAGCGCGTAAAATAAAGTGTATTAAAACGGCTGTTGGCTTGCGCAGCGCCCTCGTTGGCCGAGGTGTTGATGTGTTTGTTTTTGTCCAAAAGAACCGGCGTACTCCATTCGCCTTTGCGGTCCTGCCGTGCGATAAAAAGGTCGCTGAAGTTTTGTCCTGTCCATTTGTCCGTAGCTTTTCCTGTGACACCTTCGCGGGTGGAGGTAAAAACCAGTTCGTTATAGTTGTCTGAAATAAAAGCCGGTGCAAAATCTGCCGCACGTGAGTTGAGCTTTCTGACATCGGTTACCTTATATTTTGAAGGATTTTCTATCCAATCCTGAATTTTAGCTGCCGATTCAGCTCCCAACTTCCCGCGCGGATCGCCGGGGACTCGTTCTGCATAAGCTTTGTATTGTGCAATGGCTTCATCGAATTTCCCATCTATTTTCAGCACATCGGCAAGATGCAACAGAACCTCGGGATGATTTTTAGCCCAGCCAAAGCGTACCAGTCTACGGTACGCCCCTTCTGCACGGCGATAATTTTCAGTATAATAATAACAGTCCGCCAGCCGGTAAATGATACGGTTTCTCTCTTCGCGGTTGTTTTTTACTTTCGTGAAAGCTTTTTTGTACTTGTCGATGGCAGCGTAATATTGTTGTCTGGCAAATAGTTCATCAGCAGCATGAGCCGGGCTTTTCTTCTGGGCAACAGAAATCAGCGGTAACAGTGCTACCAGAATAAATAGAAAATATTTGCTGCAAGGTGTTTTCATACATTCATTTTTCCTGCCCTGTGTTTTTTCAAGCTTTTATTTTTTACCTTTATCTTTTCCCATACGCCAGTCCCATAACTATCCGGATACCATAAGCGGATTATCTTTTTGTACTTACTGTGTTTTCCGCCGGCTTAATTATTATTTCGTTTTTAACAACTTCATCCCGTTCCGGCACTTCCGTTTTCATCTTCTTCTTTGTTTGTCTTACCGGCTTTGTCCCGGTCATGGGGTCAGGCTTTGTACGAGCTCTTGGTTTAGATTTCGTACGAACTTTAGTCCCGGATTTTGGCTGGATATTTGTTTTAGGTTTTGTTTCAGTCCCTGATTTTGTTTTCCCGGAAGCATCAGTTTTTGTAACGGATCTTTTTCGGGGAGTCACGGTTTTTTTCTTTTTCACCGTTTTTGTTTGGGTGGTTTTGGAAGTTGTTTTTCGGCCTGACTTTCTACCAGAAGCAGATGCCGTTTTTGGTTTTGCACCTGTTTTGGGCTTCGGCTTCGGTTTTATTTCTTCTGTTTTATCTTCATTATCTTCCGGCTCCTCATCCGGTTGTTTCTCATCGGAATCTTCCGATTCATTTTGCTTCCCGTAAGCTTCCCGTTTTTTTTCGCGGTCAATACGATTAGCTTCCCGGTTAATTTCGGTTTTCACATCCTCCGAAGCTCGTTTTATCTCATTGATAAATTTCCCGAGACCACGTGCCAACTCCGGGATCTTTCCCGGGCCAAACACCAGGAAAATAGCCAGCACAATCAGAAAAATCTCTCCCGTACCTAAATCAAAAAATATTAAAATCAATGCCTTAAATTTTTGTCTTTCGCAAAAGTAAAAAAAATCCCCATGAGCCGGATTTTATTCTTGCAAAGTTGTTTTTGATTTTTTCTGCTTCACCGGCAAACCACCATGAAAAAGTTCTTTTTTCAGCAGATTTCCCAAAGAATCATAAGTCATCCAAAACCCTTCCTGCACCGCATTTTTATACTGTCCCTGCATAAGCAATTTCCCATTTATACCATACACGCGAAAAGCACCTTGCAAAGTGTCGTTCACATAGAATCCAGAAGTGGAAATTTTTCCATCGGGAAAGTATTTGATCCAACGACCGTTTTTCCGGCCGTTTTTGAAATCAGTCAACTCGGAAGGTTTGCCCGTTGATGGATAAAAGACAATGACAGGCCCTTGCTTAATCCCTATTTTATAATTTTCCTCCAGCACCAACTTTCCGTCCACATCACTGAAATAGAGCCATGTACTGTCTTTTTCATGGTCAACGAATTTTCCTTCGGCCATGACTTTGCCGTCTAATTGATACGATTTGACATGTGCCACATGGCTATCATCCGAATAAATCATTTTAGCCTTGAGCATCCCGGCAGGATAAAAATAGATAAAAGTTCCGTAAGGCTTGCCATCACGGAATTGTCCACGATAGCGAATTTCCCCGTTACTGTACGTTCCAACCCATTTCCCCTGCCGCAAGCCACGGGTATCAGTTTGGTTTTGGCCCCGGACCAATGGCAACAAAGCCATCGAAAAAAACAGCATGAACAACAGTTTCTTCATTTTCTTAGTGCTGACTTAGTTTAAATGTTTTAATTTTATCGCCTTTAAAAGTAACATCAATTGAACGAATATTCTTCAAAATTATTGGAATCGGCGGTGAAAGAATTATCACGGCTGCCGGGCATTGGCAAACGGACAGCCTTACGGTTGGCATTGCATCTGCTTCGGGAAGATACTTCGGTAACACAGCATTTGGCCGAAGCTTTGGTAAAGATGCGGGAAGAAATCATGTTCTGCAAGCGTTGTAACAATATTTCCGATACTGAATATTGTGAAATATGCAACAATCCCAAACGCGATGAGAAGACCCTTTGTGTGGTAGAAGATACCCGCGATGTGCTGGCCGTGGAAAATACCTCGCAGTTCAATGGACTATATCACGTTTTGGGTGGTATTATCAACCCCATGGAAGGCATCGGCCCAAACGATTTAAATCTGTCACACCTGGTGGGACGTGTTCGTACAGAGAGCATTGATGAAATCATTCTGGCGTTACCAGCTACCGTGGAAGGCGATACAACGGGCTATTACATATTCAAACTCCTTTCATCGTTCGAGCTTCGCATCACCACCATTTCACGCGGTGTGGCCGTAGGAAATGAACTGGAATATACCGATGAAATCACCCTCGGACGCTCCATTCTGAACCGGCTGCCTTTTGAAGAGTCGAACCGTCGGTAAATTTACATTTTCTCAAGGGAAGGCAAAAATCTTTTGGAAGACATTATGCGGGATTTTAAAAAGTTCACTTCTTCCGAATTGATAATATTGCATAAGTAATTCAAAAGAACAAATTTTGAGTGGTCGTTGTTAGCTTAAGCCCAAGTCAACCACGCGAAAGGCCGGCGCACAAGACTTGCGCCAGGGAGGGAAACCGTGGGCAAAGCTCATATCGAATTCAGGTTATTATGTTAGGCTCAGAATA
>CAYLSW010000056.1:0-10844 GCA_964386145.1 uncultured Lentimicrobiaceae bacterium
TCCGTATCACAATATCCATCAGATTCTTATCAAAGATTGCAAGAACTTTCTTATCGCCAAGATAAATCAACTTTATTTTTTTCTGTTCTGCTTGTTGTTTAAGCAATTCAAAAGACCTGTCAACGATCAGGGAAAGGTCATTTTGTTTTAAACTGGGTTTAATACTACGCCGCATAATTCTTGCCCACGAAAGCAGGTTTACAATCATGGTATAGGTGGCATCGAGCGAAGGTTTCATGGTCTGAAGCAATCGCAGTATTTCTTCTCTTGAGAAGTCTTCCACATCGTCAATCACCATATCAAGAATGGATTTCTGCGTACCGATAGGCCCCAGCAAATCATGTCCTATAATGGAAAGAATTTTATCCTTGGATTCATTGGCTTCCTTCAGCTCACGCTCAGATTGTTGCATTTGTTTCTCAGCTTTCACACGTCCGGAAATATCACGCAACACACCTTCAAAGCCAATTACCACTCCCTGAGGATTTTTTACGTCGTGAACGTTAAGAGAACAAAAGATTTTTTTTCTGTTTTTCGTACGAAGGGTCAGGCTAAAATCTTTTACATACCTCAGTCTGTACAAAATTTTTCGGGCATTTCCCCAAGTCATATCCAGTTCAACAAAATCGTAAAGCAGCCTGCCCACAACTTCCTGATGGTCAAAGCCGGTAATCTGGATTACCGAAGGACTGATTTCCGTAATTATTCCATCCATATCAATTCTGAAATATATGTCGGGAAAGGCATTGAAAATATCATAATATTTCTTCTCACTTTCAGAAATAGCCTGCTGGGTTTTGCGCAACTCGGTAATATCCCAAAAATTAAGAACATAAGCTTTTAGATCGGGATTGTTGAGGTGATTATTCAAGACACCCTGCATATATCGATACTCTCCGGTACTTTTTTTCAACCGGAAATAGAACTCAATTCTTTTTTCTTCTCCCTGAAAAAAATGCAGCAATTTTTTTCTTAAAGTTCCCACCTCATCAGGATGAATAGTATCTAAAGGATTTCCTCTTCTATTGTCATTCAGGTAATGTCCGAAAGTCTTTTGATAGGATGGGCTCAGGTATAAAACCCAAAAATTTTTATCCAGCATCAAAACAAAACTTTCGGAATATTCAAGAAGGCTGTCCACAAAAGATAGTCTGTTTTTAAGCGTTCGATTTTTAACTATCCGCAATCTAATGATAATTACAGCAATTCCGATAGCCAAAAGCAAAGCAAACAAAGAAATCAGAAAATAAGCCAGGAAAGACTTCTGTCTTTCTCTGGCATACTTCAGCGACTGGTCTTTCGCTCTAAAAGCATAGTCCATTTGAACTTTGGCCAGTCGGGATTCATTTTGATCGGAGAAAATACTATCACGCAGATTTATATACCTGAGCATAAAACCGTATGCTTTTGTATAATCTCCTTTCATAGCATACAGGTGCTGTAATTGTTTTAAAGACACCAACATTTCGTTCACATCCCCGCCTTTTTGTACCTGTTCCCAGCTTTCCGTGGCGTACCTGAGGGACTGGGGAATGTCTTGTTTCTTTTCATAGATTTCAGCAAGGCTTGAAAGGCTGATACTGATTGTTCGTTTGCTATGAATTTTCCGGGCCAGCCTGAGTGCCTGCTGATAATAATCAAAAGCTTTGGAATAATTTTTTAGGTTCTCATAAGCATCCCCGATATTATTTAAACTCGTAGCGACGGAAAACAAATCATTTTTTGACTTGCTATAAGCCAACGATTTCAGAGTATAGTTAAGTGCTTTCTTGTATTCTTTACGGGCAGAATATATATTTGCCAGGTTGTTATATGACGCGGACATGAGAACAGTATCCTGAATGTTCTTTGCGGCAATGAGAGTTTTCCGAAAATACTTCTCTGCTTTTTCAAGGTTCTTTTGCTCCTCATAAAGCACTCCGATGTTCATTTCAACACTTGCAATTTTTTCTTCATCTTTTAACAATTCAAAAAAATCAAGTGCCTGCAGGTAATACTTTAGCGCTTTGGCTCTGTTACCCATCCCATCCATAGCTATTCCTAAAATATTATTAAAGGTTCCCTGAAGCAATGTATTGTTTAATTTCCGGGAATCCTCTATCCCTTCCAGTGTATAATCCTGGACTTTCGTATTATTTCCGAGATAATAATTACAAATAGCGAGATTCTTTAATAATAACAAATATTGGTTATTTTTCTTTCGGTTTATTAATATCCTCCTCGCCATACGGAAAAGAGAATCGGCCGCAACGAGTTGATTATCTTTCATTAGTAGATTTCCCCGTTTAATAAAAGTATCCGCAAGTAATGTTTCTGATTTCAGCAAACGAGCCAGCCTTTCCGCCCTGTCCAACCGATATATTGCACTATCATGCGAATATATTTCTGTTAAATTCAGAAGTTTATAAGGTTGGGCCGCCTCGGTGAAATATCCACTATAAGTACTACCGAAAGTTGGTGAGGAGAAAATCCACAGGAATAAAATGGATAGAAGCAATTTCTTTTCCAACAGGAAAAAGCGTAACTCTCTAATAATAAATCCAACAAAGAAACAAGCTTCCACTTTCGTAACAGTAAAATTTAGTACTTTCACTCTCAAGTTTGTGCCGGGAGTTACAACACCTCACAGCCAGTTTGCAAAGTTAGACAAAATCCTGATAAAACCATTTTTTTCTGGGAATTTTAACATTTGAGGAAGTAATTCTTAAAAATGGTCGGTTTGTGCAGCGCCTGTATCCAGCCCTTTATGTTTTTTGTTGTATTTTCCACAGTCAAATTCTATATCAATATTTTTCAGTGGTTTGGAGAAATCATCCGAAAGACTGATACCGAGCGAGGGGTCAGCATATATTTTTTTCATGAAGATAGCCCAAATGGGGAGTGCCATATTTGCACCCTGACCCAATTTGATAGTTCTGAAATGGACACTTCGGTCTTCGGCGCCCACCCAAATACCGGTAGTCAGTTTGGGAACAATACCCATAAACCAGCCATCCGACTGATTTTGTGTAGTACCGGTTTTACCGGCCACAGCATTGTTAAATCCATACCTGTAACGCAAACGGATACCTGTACCGCTTTCCACAACACCTTCCAGTAGTTTAATCATTTTGTAGGCAGTGATTTCGCTAATAGCCTCCGTTTTTTTTGGTGCAGCACGATAGAGCAGATTACCATTTTTATCTTCAATTTTAGTAATGAAAACAGGTTTAATGTACACCCCTTTATCAGGGAAAGTATTCATAGCACCAACCATTTCGTAGAGTGATAGATCGGGAGTACCCAAAGCAATGGCCGGGACAGGTGGGATGTAGGAGGTAATGCCCATTTTGTGGGCCATTTGAATGACTGCCTGTGGTGAAAAGCGGCTGATAAGCCATGCAGAAATCCAGTTGTTCGAGTTGGCCAATGCCCATTTTAGTGTAACCTCCTGTCCTATACGGCGAGAATCGGCATTGTGTGGCGTCCAGAATTTACCATTTGGAAGCAGGACACTATAAGAAATATTCGGCACTTTAAAACACGGGCTGTATTCGCCCTCCTGCATGGCCAGTGTGTAAAGAAATGGTTTAAATGTGGAACCCACCTGCCGCTTAGCCTGCGTAACATGGTCGTATTTAAAAAAGCGATAATCAATTCCTCCGACATAGGCACGAACATACCCTGTTTGAGGTTCCATCGACATTAGTCCTGCATTCAAAAAATATTTGTAATATCGTATAGAATCCATGGGTGTCATAGTTGTATCAATAATGCCATTCCACGAGAAAACGCGCATAGGGACAGGTTTTTCAAAAGACATTTTTATGGAATCCAACGGGATACCAGCTTTTTTCATTTTGCGGTAACGCTCGGAACGACGCATGGCCTGGTTCATAATTTTTTTGATCTGATTTTGAATTTCCTTAGTGCTGGCTCCGGGAAAAACAAAAGGCGCATGGGGCTGGCCCTTCCAGTGAGCATAAAACGCAGGCTGCAGATAGTTTGCAAGATACTCATGCACAGCATCTTCGGCATCACGCTGTATTCTTGTATCAATAGTAGTATAAATACGCAGGCCATCTTTGTAAAGGTTGTAAGGCTGACCGTTGGATTTGAAATGAGTTGCACACCATTTGTTCATAACCTGCCGCAGGTACTCTCTGAAATAGCGTGCTTCGCCAGTGTTGTGATTTAACAATCCGTAATGCTCAACACCGAGAGGCAGTTTCTCAACCGAATCGCGAACTGCTTTTGTAATATAACCATATTTAGACATTTGCGACAACACAAGGTTACGCCTTTTCATGGCAGCTTTGGGGTGCAAAACCGGACTGTAGTGTGTAGGCATATTTACTACGCCAGCCAGCAGAGCCGATTCCTGAAGATTGAGCGAGTCGGGGGTTTTGTCAAAAAATGTTTTTGCTGCTGATTTGATACCATAAGCATTGTGGCCGAAAAATACGGTATTCAGATACATCGCAATGATCTCCTCTTTTGAGTAATATCTTTCGAGTTTTACGGCGGTGACCCACTCCTGAAACTTGCGTACCACAAGTTGTAGTTCATTCAGTTTGCCCCGCGGAAAAAGGTTCTTCGCCAGCTGCTGGGTGATGGTGCTCCCACCACCTTTATGTTTCCCGGTAAGTACGCCATAGAGCACCCGCAGCAAAGCCCGCGGATCAATTCCGGAATGCTCCTCAAAGCGAACGTCTTCGGTGGCAATTAGTGCATTAATCAGATAAGGAGAGACCTGGCGATAGGTTACATTTGACCGATTCTCTATAAAATAGGTGCCGAGGATATGCCCATCAGAAGAAATCACTTCTGAAGCGAGATTACTCTTTGGATTTTCTAATTGCTGAAAGGTGGGCATCTTTCCAAAAAAACCAGTGACTATACCATAAAAAAATAGTATAATCAGCCCGAGACCTATCAAATAAAGCAACCAGAATTTGGTTATATAATTAAACCACTTCCGTTTTTTCTTTGCTGTATTTTCGGTCATTTTCTGCTCCATGAGTGTTATTTTTTTCAAAAATATCAGTTATCTTTTTTCAATGTCAATCCCCACACTTCTAATGGCTTTCAGTGTATCAACACGCATAGCCTGCCAAATCAGAAATTCATAGTCTCCCGACATGGGAAATCGTAATTTCGACTTCAATAAGACATGGTCTTCTTTTATTTCACCCCATCCTTTGCCCAACCATTTCCCCTGAACATTTGCCAGCATAATTTCAAGCGTATCCCGTGTATAAGTTCCATTCGGAAAACGGGTTTGCATAAACAGGTAGAGGTTACTATAACGGTATTTTCCGGTATGTCTTATGTTGATATAAAAATTAAATGACGAAAGGGTATCTGCCACCGGTACCACGAATTTTGCGGCCTTATTTTTAGGCCAGTAGTTGTGGAAGTTGACTGCCTGCGTAAACAAAGTGGAACTGTTGCATCCTGCCAGAAAAAACATGGCTGCAAAAAGTGAAGGAAGCAATATTTTAAAACGAAACGAAAACATACTATTAATAATAGTGAAAATTTTATGTTTTATTATTAAAACAAGATCAAGACTTAAATCAAGGCGACTAAATGTACGAAGCAAAGTCATCCGCACTGAAGGCCGCCGACTCAGTGGATTTTTGTTCCGTTTGCAAGGCAAAAGTTTCCAAGTCTGCAGGGAGTCTGTTTTTCTGATTCATTTCGATAACTTTTTTAACTTTATCTACTGGCAGAGCCATCATGCTGTTGGGGTCATCAGCATAAGCGAACCACATGAGTTTTTGAAAGATATCGCTTTTCTGATAGTAAGCCGTACCTTTTTTTGTTCGTAGGACCGTTCTATTATCAGGAAATTCTGACAGCGCATCCACGTAGCTATCTAATTCAAAATTCAGGCAACATTTGAGTTTTCCACACTGTCCGGCCAGTTTTTGAGGATTCAGTGACAGCTGTTGTGTTCGGGCCGAATTGGTAGAGACACTTTTAAAAGTACACATGTGGGACGCACAACAAAGTTCGCGACCGCAGGAGCCGATTCCTCCCAGTTTGGCAGCCTCCTGGCGCACCCCAATCTGGCGCATCTCCACCCGAACTTTAAATTCATCGGCCAGTCGGCGAATCAGCTGACGAAAATCGACTCTCTCACTGGCGGTAAAATAAAAAATAGCTTTGGTTTTATCTCCCATGTATTCCACATCATTTACCTTCATGTCAAGGCCAAGCTCTCCTGCAATCCGGCGGGTACCAAACAAAGTCGCTTTTTCCTGTGAAACAGCATCTATCCATTTTTCAATGTCGCTCAGTCGGGACTGGCGATACACTTTTCTAATTTCTGTCGCAGAGGAGTCAAAATTTTTCCGTTTCATCTGTTGTTGCACCAATGCTCCGGTTAAAGCAACAATGCCAATATCATGGCCAGGGCTGGTTTCCACCGTTACAATTTCATTTTCTTTAAGCCGAAGCTCCGGAGGGCACAAAAAGAAGCCTTTCCGTCCGTTTTTGAAACGCACCTCAACAAATTGCTCCTGTTCTTCCTGACCTGGATCTCCATATCCGGAAAGCCAGTCAAAGGAGCTTGACTTACAGCACCTTGTCTGGTTAACAGTGTGATTCTCCGATTGGGCGTTAACAGCACAGCAACCTCTGTTACCAATTATATCTTTATTTTCGTCTTTATTATCCAAACTATTCTCCATTTCCCACAACTTCAATTTACGAAGGTACAAAAGTAGGAAAATTATATTTGAAGCTATTTCCCCACTTTAAAAGTTTTCGACTGCTTCACAAAAAATTATCATATTTACATCGCCTTCTTTCCGGCCTGCATCAGTTCTGTGAGTTTGAAACTCAAATCGGCAAAAAGAATACCGGGATGGGCATTACGCTCAACATGATACACTGCTTCATTAAGCAGCTCATACATCTGTTTTTGATTAGCTGAATTAACATATGGAGCAAACTTCCGTAAATAATCCTTTTCGCTGGCATGTGCTACAATAGGCATCTCCTGTTTCCAATTAATAATCAAGCTGTTATGTATCACCTGCAGACCGTAGTTCAGAAATCCTTTTTGTTTCTCACGGCCCATACGCGACAGCTCCTGAATTATCACGGACAAAGCTACAAAATCATTACCCCTGAAACAAAGGCGCATCCAGTTACGAAATTTCACAAAGTTATGTTCGTTCTCATCGGCCTGATCCATAAGGTCTATGGCAACATTCCAGTTACCCTGTGCTAAGGAAGCCAGCTCCCGGGCTTTTTCGGCAGTTAGTTTTTCAGAAAATCGTTTTAACAAAGCATCCTCAACCTCAGCGATTTTCAATTTAGGAACTTTCACCAGCTGCGCCCTTGAGCGGACAGTGGGGATTATCAATTCATACCGGTCGGCAACGAGAATAAATAGTGTGTTGTCAGGTGGTTCTTCAAAACTTTTCAGGAGTTTGTTGGAAGCAGCAGCGTTTAGCCGTTCCGCCTGAAAGATAATGACAACTTTATACGCCGCCTCATAAGGTTTTAAACTAATCAACCTCACAATTTCGTTGGCATCACGGGCATAAATCGTCCCCTGTTTGTTTCCTGCCCCAAGGGTTTCGTACCACGAACTTTGTGTAGCATAACCCCTGTTCTTCCGAATAAAATTCAGCCATTCTTCCTGAAAAAGTTCTGACTGAGGATTTTTTTTTACTTTGTCGTTGGTAGTTGTGGGAAAAATAAAATGCAAATCGGGATGAGCAAACCTTTGATACTTGATACAGGAAGGGCAGTTCCCGCAGCTATCGTTATCCTTTTTATGTGTACAGGACAGATATTGGGCTAAGGCAATGGCAAGTGGCAAAGCACCAGAACCTTCCGGCCCTAAAAACAGCTGGGTATGAGCTACCCGGTTTTTCCTTGCGCTCAACCTAAGTCGCTCCTTTACAGCCTGTTGACCAATGACATCACTAAATCTCATCCTCCAATATTTTTTGTTCAAAAGTACGGAAAAGAAAGCAAAGTCGAAAATACTGCCCTTATTTCCAAGCAGGAAGATAATCTGTGTAAAACAAAAACGGGTATGCATCAATGATAAATACCCGTTTGAAAGATTCAGAAAACCAGCTTATCCTAATTTTGCACCGATAAACTGACGGTTCATACGGGCAATATTGCTAACGGAAATTTCCTTCGGACATTCGGCTTCGCAAGCGTAAGTGTTGGTACAGTTACCAAAGCCAAGCTCATCCATTTTGGCTACCATATCCCTCACGCGATCTTTGGCTTCCACTTTACCTTGCGGTAAAAGAGCAAACTGTGAGACCTTAGCCGAGACGAAAAGCATAGCAGAGGCATTTTTACAAGCAGCTACACAGGCACCACAACCAATGCAGGCAGCAGCATCCATAGCGAGTTCTGCATTTTCTCGTTTAATGGGGACCGCATTTGCATCGGGGACACCACCTGTAGTGGTTGAAATATAACCACCGGCCCGGATAATTTCATCAAATGCAGAGCGATCTACAATCAGGTCTTTGATGACGGGGAAAGGTCTTGCACGCCAGGGTTCAATAACGATGGTTTCGCCATCCTTGAATTTGCGCATATGCAACTGGCAGGTAGTGGTAGCCGCTTCGGGCCCGTGGGGATGACCGTTGATGAACAAGCTACACATTCCACAAATTCCTTCACGGCAGTCGTGGTCAAAGGCAATTGGATCGTCACCTTTTTCAACGAGTTCATCGTTCAAGATGTCGATCATCTCCAAAAAAGAGGTGTCAGACGATATGTTATGAACCCCGTAATCTACAAATTGACCCTTTTCGTTCCGGGAAGCCTGACGCCATATTTTTAATTTTAGATACATTGTTCTTGTTTTAAATATTTAAAATAATCCATTATCACTCCCTCAGGCAGTTTTATAGTTACGTGTTTTTACTTCAACAAATTCATATTTTAGTTCTTCCTTGTTGAGCCTGGGCTCTTTGTCGTCACCCGAATACTCCCAGGCAGCCACATACATAAACTCCTTGTCGTTACGCATGGCTTCACCATCCTGGGTCTGATATTCTTCACGAAAATGTCCTCCTGCCGACTCTTCACGGTGCAGGGCATCGCGAGCCATTAATTCACCCAATTCGAGGAAGTCAGCCACACGAAGGGCTTTTTCCAGTTCAATATTAATTCCCTGAGGGTTACCCGGAACACGGACATTGCCCCAGAATTCTTTACGCAGTTCCTGAATCATTTTGATACCTTCTTCCAAACCTTCTCTGTTACGCCCCATACCAACATGATCCCACATAATATGTCCCAGCTTTTTATGGAAAGAATCAACAGGTTCTTTCCCATTAACACTCATCAATTTATCAATTCTTGCACGGACATCTTCTTCGGCTTTCTCAAATTCAGGAGTATCCGTTGAAATAGTACCTACGGCAATCTGATCGGCAAGATAATTTTGCATGGTGTAAGGCAATACAAAATAGCCATCGGACAACCCCTGCATAATAGCGGAAGCACCGAGACGGTTAGCACCGTGATCGGAGAAGTTGGCCTCACCACCCACAAAAAGGCCGGGAATATTACTTTGCAACTCGTAATTTACCCAAAGGCCACCCATGGTATAGTGAACGGCAGGATAAATCATCATAGGCGATTCGTAAGGATCGTCATCCACAATACGCTGGTACATATCAAAGAGGTTACCGTAACGGGCCTTAATAACGTCTTTGCCGAGGCGAGCCATGGCATCCTTCAAATCAAGGAATACAGCCAGCCCTGTCGGCCCGACACCATAACCGGCATCGCAACGCTCCTTGGCAGCACGGGATGCCACATCACGAGGAGCCAGGTTACCAAAAGCAGGATATCTTCGTTCGAGATAATAATCACGATCTTCTTCAGCAATATCTTTCGGACGAATTTCTTTTTTTCTTATTTTTTCGACATCTTCTTTTTTCCTGGGAACCCAAATACGACCATCGTTACGCAAACTTTCACTCATCAGTGTCAGTTTCGACTGATAGTCACCATGAACGGGAATACATGTAGGGTGAATCTGCACGTAACAGGGATTAGCAAAATAAGCGCCCCGCTTATAAGCCCGCCAGGCAGCGCTTCCGTTAGAAGTCATGGCATTGGTAGAAAGAAAATAAACATTTCCATAACCACCTGTAGCCAACAAAACAGCGTGAGCACCATAGCGTTCAAGTTCTCCGGTAAAGAGGTTTCTGACGACAATTCCACGTGCACGACCATCTTTCATAACCACAAGGTCAAGCATTTCACGACGGATGAACAATTCAACGGAACCTCTTTTAATTTCTTTACTTAAAGCGCCGTAGGCACCGAGCAACAACTGCTGTCCGGTTTGTCCGCGTGCGTAAAAGGTTCTGGAAACCAAAGCTCCTCCAAAAGAGCGGTTGGCAAGATAACCCGAATATTCACGGGCAAATGGAACACCCTGTGCCACACATTGATCAATAATGTTATTACTTACCTCGGCGAGACGATAGGTGTTGGATTCACGAGCTCTGTAATCACCACCCTTAACAGTGTCGTAAAACAAACGATAAATAGTATCGCCATCGTTAGGATAATTCTTGGCAGCATTTATACCACCCTGAGCAGCAATACTATGCGCACGTCGTGGGCTATCTTGAATACAAAAAACTTTTACGTTAAAACCTATCTCTCCCAAACTGGCAGCTGCTGCTCCACCGGCAAGGCCGGTGCCAACAACAATGACATCAATTTTACGCTTGTTGGCAGGGTTGACCAGTTTTTGATGTTCTTTATACCGTGTCCACTTTTCTGCTATCGGACCTTCAGGAATTTTTGAATTTATCTTAGTCATAACGCTATACTATTTTAAAATAAATAAA
>CAYLSW010000057.1:0-10695 GCA_964386145.1 uncultured Lentimicrobiaceae bacterium
ATGACTCATCTTGAAATCAAGGAATTGCAGATTTGTAACTGCAATGTGGGTTAAGATTTTTTTAACCTCATCAAAATCGAAAAAGCCCGGTCGATGTTGTTATCATGAACTAAAATGGTGAACTCATTGGTTGTAGATATAAGTTCTTCAATATTAATATTTTCCATAGCGAGATTCTTCAGGATGTAATAAAAAAATCCAATTGTTTCATCCCTTTTTGTTGACAGCCGGAGGGTAATCGCGGATAAGTTGTGTTTCTGAAAAATTAATTTCTCTTTGGCGTATATATCTTCAATGAGCCCGGTAATCGAATTACTCACCACTACAGTAGTTTCAAAAATTCCGCGTGATATCGTGTAATAAATCTGGTCTCCCATAATGTTGTTAATCAATTCCTGATGATGCATGATAATTGTCTTGGAATTTTCAAATGTGTAGTGCATTAGACCCGACTGTACAATTAAATCCCCAATATTACCGACAAATTGTCTTAAACCGAATTTGATTTTGTAGTTGTACCCCGGGTCGTATCTTTTTATTCCCATAATGATAGCTCCGGTCTGCATCTTTTTATGTAATTCATTTTCTATTCGCGGTTTAAGCTTTCGCGATAAGGATGAAACATTTATTAAACCTTCATCCAAAGCCTCTTCTAAAAAAGGGGTTTCCCGAATTAATTGCTTTACTACCTCGCCTATTGTTTTCATGTGTTAAATTTTTAATATTTTGTGTAAATTTAGTATAAAATTATTAAAAATTTGTAAATCACAAAATTATGAAGTTACATTTGTTTCATAAATAAAAAATGTATTTAGGTTATTTAAAATATCTACCCTGTGTTTAGTAAAGAATTATATCAGTATTTTTCGCATTCGGAAACACCATTCTATTATTATGACATGGATTTATTCCATGAAAGTTTAAGCGAACTTAAACATGCTGCCGAAAAATATAATTACCTGGTTCATTACGCCATAAAAGCAAATGCGAATGACCGTATTCTTGAAACCATAAAAGAATATGGTTTTGGTGTCGACTGCGTAAGTGGAAATGAAGTGAAGAAAGTGATAGAGGCCGGGATTAAGCCTGAAAAGATTGTTTTTGCCGGTGTCGGAAAAAGCGATGCTGAAATTATCTATTCTATTGACCATTGTATTTTTAGTTTCAATAGTGAATCTATAGAAGAAATTGAAGTAATCAACGAATGGGGGATTAAGCAGCAAAAGATTGTTCCGGTTTCTCTTCGTCTGAATCCTGATATCGATGCTACCACACATAAGTACCTGACCACAGGGTTACCTGAAAATAAATTTGGGATTCCTCTTCAGCTTTTGGACGAAGCCATTCATCGGGTGCGTAATTCATCCAATATTAAATTCATTGGCCTGCATTTTCATATTGGCTCTCAAATAAGGAAACTCACACCTTATATTGAACTTTGTGAGAAAGTAAATAGCATTCAGGATGATTTATTTAATAAGCATGGAATTGAACTTGAACATTTAAATTTGGGAGGCGGGTTAGGCATTAATTATGAAAATCCTGATAGCGAGCCTATCCCAGATTATGCTAATTTTTTTGATACTATTCATAAACATTTAAAATTGCGAAAGAATCAAAAGGTTCATTTTGAGCTTGGGCGATCTGTTGTCGGGCAAATGGGTAATTTGATTTCCAAGGTTTTGTATATAAAAAAAGGATTGAATAAGGAATTCATGATATTAGATGCCGGGATGACCGATTTGATACGTCCCGCACTTTACGGTGCTCAACATAAAATTCAAAATGTTTCAAAACCGGAAGTGAAAATAAAGAACTACAAATATGATGTAGTGGGTCCCGTTTGTGAATCATCAGACAGTTTTGACGATAATGTAATGTTCCCCATGACAAAGCGTGGAGACCTTGTTGCTATTAGAAGTACGGGGGCTTATGGGGAAGTTATGGTTTCTCGATATACCTTGCGTGATAAGCCCAAAGCTATTTATTCAGATGAGTTAGTGCATGAAAAGGGGAATTTGATATTTTCGAAATTGGTTGAATTGTAAAATACAGATAATAGAGAGAAAAGAAATGAAGGTATTTGTGAATCTAAAAAAAGTGGTAATTTTTCTTGTAGTAATTGTAATTTTGGGCTCATGCTCCGAAACCAATGATGTCTCATTGGTTTCGGAGATTACGGGCCGGATTGATTCTTTGAAACAAGTCTATGCTCCCGACAGCAGGATTGCACTTTGGAATGTCTCAATAAAAAAATATAACGGAGAAATTGCAATTGTTGGTGAAGTTGGGAACAAAAAGGCACAATCTGATTTGCTAAAACTTAATTCGAAGTATCCAGATCTAAAAATTAAAGTTAAGCTTTTACCTGAAAATCACGCTGGGTATACGGATTTTGCCTTAATAAACAATTCGGTTTCCAGTATGAGGGTCGAAGGACACTACACCGCAGCAATGGCAACCCAGTCTTTGTTGGGCACTCCAGTTAAAGTGTTTAAAAAAGAAGGAGGGTGGTATTTGGTTCAAACGCCTAACCGGTATTTCGGCTGGATCAATCAAGCCGCCATTGTGTTACTTGACTCAGCCCAATTGAAAGAATACAAAACTGAAAAAAAGATTGTTTTCTATCGACAGTATGGTTCTTCATACACAAAACCTGACAGTAAATCACAAGTAGTCAGCGATTTGGTAATCGGAGACATTCTACCGGTGATTGGAAGTGAAAATAATTTTTACAAAGTGGAATATCCGGATAAGCGGATTGCTTTTGTGAAAAAAGATGAAGTCATTGATTTTGATGTTTTTTTCAATAAAAATCCTGAGGAAAAAGGATTGGTTGAGACAGCAAAAAAATTTTTGGGGATACCTTATTTATGGGGAGGCACTTCTTCAAAAGGCATTGATTGCAGCGGATTTACTTCTATGATATACTTAATGAACGGTATTGTTCTACAGCGGGATGCATCGCAACAAGCCAAATACGGAAAAGTGATTACAACCGATTTTGTTTCGACTAATTTGCAGCTCGGTGATTTGATGTTTTTCGGACGAAAGGCAACAAATTCTTTACCCGAGAAAGTAACTCACGTGGCCATGTACATCGGTAATGGTAATTTTATTCAGTCATCGGGGAAAGTGTGGATAACCAGCATGGACAGTACCAAAGCGAATTTTGACATGAGGGATGCACAGCGTTTTTTGAAGGCAGTTCGGATTATTGGCCAGGAAAACGGAAAAACAATCCAAAGGATTGCAGACAATAAATTTTATAAAATTTTAGAATTAAAATAGCATGCTTTTAAGCAAAAGAAATTTTGCAAATGTTTGGGAGGTGGCCTCTATTGGCGCATTAATAATGCCAAAAATACCGTTAACGTCAGTGCCGGCTGTTATTAAAAGTAAAAAAATGAAACTTTCGTTTAAACCTTATGTGTTAGAAATGAAACATACCTTTACAGTTGCAGAGTTTTCGCGCAATTCGACTCCGGATGTGCTAACTCAAATTGACTATGAGGGAATAACAGGATATGGCGAAGCTTCAATGCCCCCCTATCTTGGTGAATCCATTGCCACTGTTACCAAATTTCTGCAAAAAGTGAATTTAGAGCAGTTCTCTGATCCGTTTAGAATAGATGATATTTTATCTTATGTGGATTCAATTGAAGAAGGAAACTCTGCTGCAAAAGCATCCATTGATATTGCTTTGCATGATTTGATTGGAAAAATAGTGAATCAACCGCTTTACAAATTGTGGGGATTAAATCCCACAAAGACACCTTACACTTCTTTTACCATCGGTATTGGCAAACCTGATGTTGTACGGTTAAAAACGAAAGAAGCTATAGGTTTCAAGATTTTAAAAGTAAAACTGGGACGCGGCAACGATAAGCAGATGATCAATAGTGTTCGTGAAATTACCAATGTTCCTGTGTATGTTGATGTAAACCAGGGCTGGAAAAACAGAAGTAAAGCTTTAGAAATGATTTATTGGCTTAAAGAAAAAGGGGTGGCATTTGTAGAACAGCCTATGCCGAAAACACAAGTTGACGATATGGCTTGGCTTACGGAACATAGCCCTTTGCCAACCATGGCTGATGAGGCATTTCAAAGATTGCCAGACATTATACATAAAATTAAGGGTGTATATTCCGGTATTAACGTTAAGTTAATGAAAAGTACCGGCCTTTATGAAGCTCATAAGATGATCACGGTGGCCCGGGCTTTAGGTATGAAAGTGATGATTGGTTGTATGACAGAAAGCTCCTGTGGGGTTTCTGCTGCTTCACAACTTTCGCCGTTGGTTGATTGGAGCGATTTGGATGGAAATTTATTAATAAAAAACGACCCCTTTGTAGGTATGAAAGTCATTGGTGGCAAGGTAACGCTTAATGGTTGGCCGGGAATAGGGGTTAGAAAAATATAAGTTATTGATTATAACGTTTTTATTGTTTTAATACTAATAAAACCGAAATAATTTAATTAAAAGCATTTAAGAAGAGTTAAAACAGGACAATCTATTAAATAATAATGTAAATTTCAAACATGTTTTATAATATTAACTAAAAATTTTAAGCTTATGAAAAGAATGTACAGGTTCCTGTTTCTTTTAGTGATGTTTATTTCAGCCAGCCAATTGTTATTTGCACAAGCAAAAACAATTACTGGTGTGATATCAACTGTAAGTGGAGCCTCACTTCCAGGGGTAAACATTCTCATAAAAGGAACTCATAGAGGAACAGTATCCGATTTAAATGGAAGATACAAAATCAATGCTACTCAGGGAGATGTTTTGGTATTTTCATTTCTTGGATTTGATACAAAAGAAGTGAAAGTTTCCGGTACGACAACGACGATTAACGTTGTCCTTAAAGGCACTGTAAGTAGTCTCAATGAAGTTGTAGTAACAGCTTTTGGTATTAAACGGGCAGCAAGGCAGTTAAGCTATTCTATAACTCAAATTAAGCCTGTAGATGTGAATATAGTGGGTCAAAGCAATCCCCTTCTAGCACTACAAGGCAGAGTGCCAGGTTTGCAGATAAGCAATACTGCCGGAGCAGCCGGTGGAGGTGTTAATATATTAATTAGGGGTCTTACTTCTGTCAATCCTGGTCGAAATAATCAGCCATTGGTCATTGTTGACGGTATGGCTGTAAATAATTCAACAACCCCAGGTGGCGATTTGTTGCCAAGTTCTGGCTCAAACGCTGTAGGGGGTGCTATAGGACAATTTGATTATTCGAACAGGGCCGGCGACATAAACCCTGACGACATAGCAAGCATTAGCGTATTAAAAGGTGCTGCTGCTACGGCATTATATGGCGTTAGGGCAGCAAATGGCGTCATTTTGATTACAACAAAAAAAGGAGAATTGGGTAAACCTAAAGTTAATGTAATACTTGCTACTACTTTTAGCGATATTGTGAAAACGCCAGCATTGCAAAAAACTTACCGTGCCGGTGACCCTTACACCAACCCCCCACTTCCCGGGGCAGTTATTAATCCTAAATCTCCAAGTGGATATGATGATTATGGTGTTCCTTTTTGGTCTTGGGGCGTTCCGTTTACGGATAAGTCCTTTACGATGCCTGACGGAACGGTGGTAGATTTATCACACGACCGTTTTTATAATCCGTATGATCTGTTTAGGACAGGTGTCAATAAATTGGCTAATTTTAATGTTAGTGGCGCAAATAAAAAATTTAATTATTTTTTCTCTGCTAGCGATAATAAGGATGAGGGAGTCTTACCAAACACACATTATGATAAAAAAACTTTCAGGTTTAATTCAGGTTATCAGATACTTAAGAATTTAAAGATTTCTTCATCTGTAAGTTATACAAAATCTAATAATGTAACTGTAACTTCAGGCGATAAATCTGTATTTAGTGCCTTAGCCTACTGGTCATCTACTTACCCGATCCGTAATTTTGAATTACCTGACGGATCAGAAAATAATTACTCTGATGGCATTATTGATAATCCCATGTATAATCTGATGAAGAGTAATTTAAGAAGTAATCTTAACCATTGGATAGGTCGCGCATCTTTGAACTGGAAACCTTTTAAGTGGATGACAGCTACTTATGCTGCTCAAATGGAAAATTATTCTGAATTGCGTAATCGTTTTGTACCTCCCGATTTAGATGTTGGTTCTCATGTAGGTGGTTTTATTACTGATGACAATATCAACTTTACAGGCTTGGAATCTAATCTTTTAGTAACTATTGACCATAGGTGGAATAAAAATTTCAATACTACTTTAATGTTAGGAAATCAGGTTTCAGATACCAGAAATGTTTATTCATACATAAGAGGCGAACATTTAAATCTTCCCTTCATCAATTCTTTGACTAATACCTTAAATACTTTTGCAGGAAAAACCCTTGTTCGATTAAGAAACGTAGGAGTATTTGGTGATTTCAGAGTTGGTTTTAAAAGAAAATTATACTTATCTGTAACCGGTAGAAATGACTGGGTCTCAACTTTATCCAAAAATAACAGATCGTTCTTTTATCCTTCAGTAGGTCTTTCTTATATATTTACCCAAGATATATTTAAACATAGCAAAGTATTTACATTTGGAAAAATTAGAGTATCCTGGGCTCAGGTAGGTAAAGGCCCCAACTTTGGTAGTGTAGGGCATTATTTTATCTCGGATCCTGCCTTCCCTTTCAACGGAGCAGGTGGTTATCGGGCAAGTACTTCATTAGGTGCCACAAATCTTAAACCGGAAAGAGACAATAA
Source organism: uncultured Lentimicrobiaceae bacterium (assembly GCA_964386145.1). Lineage (GTDB taxonomy): Bacteria > Bacteroidota > Bacteroidia > Bacteroidales > F082 > Sulfidibacterium. Next base: position 6,745 of record CAYLSW010000057.1, read on the forward strand.
TTTTTCAGTAGGTACTAATTTACATTTCTTTAACAACCGTTTAAGTATTAACTATACTTATTATTCTACCTATGTAACCAATCAAATTTTCACAGTTGGATCTTCTTATGCTTCGGGATTATCAGGTATTACCAGAAATGCGGGTGACTTAATGACTTGGGGCGATGAATTGTCAGTTAATGTTGGCATTATTAGAAATTCTAAAATACGTTGGCAGGCAATTATAAACTGGTCAAAAAATGGCGGTAGGGTTGTTTCTTTACCGAAAGACCTTAAACAAATTGTTTTCTTTAGCAACGGCCTTATTACTGAAGAAGCCAAAGTAGGTGATGCATTAGGAACTTTGTACGGTTATGTTTTCCAAACAGTAGATCATGGAAAGCGATATGTAAACCCAAAAGGAGAATGGGTTGTTACCGGATCGGAAAATAAAGGGAACCCTTGGAGTGGTACCAATCAAATGGTAAAAGTAGGTAATGCCTTTCCTGATTTTGTAGCGTCTATGGACAATATTATATCTTGGAAAAACCTGTCTTTTAATTTTTTAATAGGATGGAAACATGGGGGTGATCTATATGACATGGGTTATTTAGATGCTATGAGAAACGGTAATTTAAAAGAAACTGAATTTCGTAACAAGACGCGCATATTAAGTGGTATGATGGATAACGGGCATGGTGGTTACGTTAAAAATACTATTCCTCTATTGATTACGGGGGAGAGTTATTATAGAAATTGGGCTAATTATTGGGTTTCTTCACAAGTATTGTTACAAAACGGTTCGTGGATCAAGCTAAGAACTATAGGTTTATCTTACCGTTTTACGGGTAGGCTTGTTAAAAGGGCACATCTCGACAAATTAATAGTTTTTGCCAATGCACATAACATCATACTTTGGACACCATTTAAAGGATTCGATCCTGAAGCTAACTCATTTAGTGCTAATTCCAATATATACGGTTTTACAGGTTTAACAGTTCCTTTAAGCCAAAGCTATTCTTTTGGTATTAAATTAGGATTTTAAAAGATTATGAATATGAAAAATATATTAAAAGCATTCGTTGTTGTCTTGCTCATCGCCTTATTATCAGGCTGCAGTAAAACTTACTTTGACGTAAATACGCCATCTAATGTTGTTGATGTATCTCAGTTGAGCATGAATGACTTATTGGGTCCTGTTATTTTAAATACTGTGAATGCACAGTATGGGGCCGAAAGCAGTTTTGGAAATTATGATCAAAACTTTACGGGAGACGGAGGTACGTCAGAAGGGGCAACTTCCATTGCTGGTACTTGGAGTGCTATATATTTATATGCCTTGCCAAGCTTAAAAGTGATTCGTGCAAAAGCTAAAGCTTTGCATGCTAAACATTTTGATGCTGTTGCAGAAATATTGACGGCAATAAATTTAGGCCTTGCTACAGATAGTTGGGGAAGTATTCCTTATTCTAAAGCTACTCTAGGATCAGCTGACTTAACTCCGGCTTATGATACACAAGACACTATCTATAATGATATTTTTGATCTGTTAGATAATGCCATCTCTGAACTGAAAGGTCCGGATAATTCCGGCTTTGCACCATCAGCTACCTCTGATTTAATTTATAGGGGCGATTTGGGCAAATGGCTAAGGGCTGCTTATACTCTGAAAGCGAGGTATGAATTGCATTTGATTAAGAGAATTGGGGCGGTGAAGGCTGCAAATGCTGCATTAGTGGCTATTGCTAATGGATTTACCTCCAATGGTGATGATTTTCAAATGTTTTATACTGAAAAGCATATTAATCCCTGGTATTCCCGCGAAGTATTAGATTTACAGACAGGAAACCTCCATGATAATATTAGTTATCGGCTGGTTAGCTATATGGACGGGACTTCTTATCCGTTTACCGGAGGTGTGGTTACAATGGATCCACGTTTGCCTGTTTATGCACAAACCGATGACGGAAGCAACGATTATAAGGGCTATCTTAGCGGGGGCGATGGTGTGACAGGTGACGGTGTTACGACAGCAAATACCAACTTTAGGGAAAATGGTTTTTATACTAGCGAGACTTCCCCTATTGTGATCATCTCCTATGCTGAAGCACTGTTTATCAAAGCAGAAGCTGCGTTCTTGGCCAATGGTGGTACCATTACAAGTTCCGGTACAACGGCTACCGGATACGCTGCTTATATTGATGGTATAAAAGCCAATATGGAGAAATTAAACATTTCCCCTACTAAGTATGACAACTATCTTGCCGATCCTTCAGTAAATGTAGGGGCCGCTAATTTGAAGTTGCAAAATATCATGAAAGAAAAATACATCGCTGATTTCTTAAATCCAGAAACCTATGTTGATATGAGGAGATATGATCACTCAACGGATGTATTTAAAGGTTTGAAATTGCGTGCTGATAATGCTATTAGTGTATTCCCTGGTCAATGGTACGCCCGGGCAACTTATCCTTCTACTGAAATAACGAGAAATCCGGTTAATGAAAGTGCAAACCAAAAATCGCCTGTCGTTCCTGTTTGGTGGGCACAATAAGGAAACTTTTATTTAATTGTTTAAAGGTTAGCTCCTTAAAAAAAGAATGATACAAGAACATCCAAAATCAAAGTCTTGTATCATTCTTTTTTTTAATATCGCTAAGTTTATGGTGCAATAAAAAAGGAATTTGCCCTTTTTAAAATTTTGTATAAAAAAAGTTAATTAATTCAACTTCTAATAATTTGCTAAAGATGAAGCCTGGGAGAATTTTCCCCAAACGTTTGGAGCAAGGTGCCGTTATTGGCTTGGTAACTCCGGGCGGCCCCATTACCGGTGAGCAGTTGAAAGATACTGTCAAGAAACTGGAATCCATGGGCTATAGAACTTATTATAAGCCATCGGTATTGTCGGTATATGGCTATTTTGCCGGAACCGACCAGGAGCGGGCAGACGAATTGATGCATATGTTTACGAACAAGGGTGTAGATGCAATAATTTGTGTCAGAGGGGGGTATGGCTCCATTAGAATCCTTGATTTACTGAATTTTGACCAGATCAAAGCGAATCCGAAAATCCTCGTTGGATATAGTGATATTACTGCCTTGCTGGTTTCCATTTATGATAGAACGGGTTTGGTCTGTTTTCACGGGCCTCTTGGGATTACCGATTTTACCGATTATATGCTTGAGTCGTTTGAAACTATGCTTGTGAATCCAAAATCGTGGTATAAATATCCGTATCAACGGGAAGAAAATACTAAAGATAATCCGGAATTCGATTTTTATACCATCACCGGCGGTAAGGCTGATGGTGAGCTTATTGGTGGCAATACGAGTGTACTGGCTTCAATGGCTGGCAGTAAATTTGAGGCTGATTTTGAAAATAAAATTGCCTTTCTTGAAGAAGTTGATGAAAAAACTTACCGAATTGACCGTATGCTTACCCAGCTTGTCCAGGCGACAAATCTTAGAGATGCAAATGGTATCGTTTTAGGCATCTTTTATAATTGCAACATCAATGATCAGCCGACATTGACATTGAGGCAAGCTATAAATGATATACTAAAACCCCTGGATATTCCTGTTGCCTATGGATTCCCATTTGGGCATATAAAAATCATAATGACAATTCCCATCGGTGTTAACGCAAAATTTAACGCCGACAGAAGGACACTGAAATTATTGGAAAAGGCAGTAATATAAAAGTCGGGGCCTTTGCGAAATTCCTTTTTGTTTCTATATCGATATGTTAGAAAGGATATTTTTCTTCGATTCGTTGTTATGTTCTGAACATATCCTCTGGTTTTAGTTTAAGGACCCGCATTATTTCTGTCTGTATTGGATTTAAATCCGGCATCATGAATTTTTTCATTCTATAGCCTAATTCAAGTTCGCTCATCTTTATATTCTTAAGTTCGTCAGCTATGTCGTTATACCGGATTTTACTACAAGGAATCCAGCAATACCAATGGTTAG
>CAYLSW010000058.1:0-10692 GCA_964386145.1 uncultured Lentimicrobiaceae bacterium
CCGGAAATAAATGCCGGATCAATGGCGGATATCGCATTCCTTTTGCTGATATTCTTCCTGGTTACTACAACCATGGATGTTGATACCGGTATTACGAGGATTCTGCCACCACCTGTTAAGAATAAGAACGAAAATGTAGATGTTAAGGAACGGAACGTCCTGAAAATCCTTATCAACAGCCACGATCTCATGCTTGTAAACGGGAAACCGTCTAATGTTAACAACCTGACTGAAAAAGTTGTTGACTTTATGTCGTTGCATCCCAACAACAGTGCTTTCCCTGAATTACAGGAAAAATATATTCCCGGATTAGGGAAAAAAGTATTGATGTCTAAAGGTATTGTTTCGTTAAAAAACGACAGGGGAACCTCTTATAAAATGTATATCAGCGTTCAGGATGCGATAGCGAAAGCTTTTAATGAAATGAAAGATCAGCAATCGCTTAAGTATTTTGGCCTGAAATTCGGTCAGCTTGTCGATCCAAAAAAGGTTAAGACTATTAATAAGCTGGTTCCAATACGTGTTTCAGAAGCTGAACCTGAAAATGTAGGAGGACAATAGAATGACAAAATTTAAGACAACAAAAACCAAAGCGGAACCAGCGATTAATACCGCATCGCTTCCGGACATTATTTTCATCTTGCTTTTCTTCTTTATGGTGACCACTACCATGCGTGAGAATACTTTAATGGTTAAATTAAAACTTCCCGAAGCTACACAGGTTCAAAAGCTCCAAAAGAAATCGCTGGTGAGTTATATTTACATTGGAGAACCTGTTAACAAAGCACTTTACGGTACTAAATCCCGTATCCAGCTTAATGACAGCTATGCCACTGTAAAGGACATTCCTGAATTTGTTTCCAAAGAACGTCAGGCACGTAACGAAGCCGAGAGAAACCTCATCACTACTTCTTTAAAAGTAGATGAAAATACCAAAATGGGGATTGTAACTGATGTGAAACAGCAGTTGCGTAAGGCCAATGCCTTGAAAATAAACTACTCGACCAGGAAAGTATTGAAGAGATAATTTTCTGCAAATTCACTGAAAAAGCCAGTCTTCGAAAGAGATTGGCTTTTTTTATATTTACATCCTCAACAGTTTCCCTATCTTTGTAAATGGTTTTAAGAACTCCCATGAAAAGACTTCATAAATACATGCTGAAATCGTACCTCGGTCCGTTTTTTATGACCTTTGTCATCGCGCTTTTCATTTTATTGATGCAGTTTTTATGGAAATATGTTGACGACCTGGTAGGAAAAGGCCTCGCATTGGTCGTCATCCTGCGGCTTATGTTTTATGCATCAGCAACTTTTGTACCGCTGGCGTTGCCTCTTGCTGTTCTTCTTTCTTCACTAATGACTTTTGGTAACCTCGGAGAACATTATGAACTGGTGTCTATAAAGGGTTCCGGAATATCTCTGCAAAAAGCTATGCAGCCACTTATCATTCTGGCTGTTATTATCAGTATCAGCGCTTTTCTGTTTTCAAATTATGTTTTTCCTGTAGCCAACCTGAAATTTGGCTCCCTGCTTTATGATGTACGTCAGAAGAAGCTGGCATTCAACTTAAATGAGGGAGTCTTTGACAATGAACTCAACGGGTATGTTATCAGGGCCGGCCGAAAGGCCAAGGATAACAAAACCATTTACGATGTTATGATTTACGACCATACCAACCGGATGGGCGACACAAAAGTAACCGTTGCCAGAAAAGGCTTAATGGAGTTGTCGCCTAACCAAAAGCATTTGGTTATCTCCCTTTTTGATGGTTATAATTATATCGAAGTTGTCAATGAACGCGGTTACAGGAAAACACATCCTTTCGAAGATATGAGATTTAAAAAACAAATCCTTTCGTTCGACCTTTCCCAACTTGACCTTAACCATACTAACGAGTCACTGTTCAAGAATAATTATTCTATGCTGAATATTGCACAACTAAACCATGCTATAGATTCTTTGTCCATGTTTGTAAAAAACAGAAAAGTTGCTTTTCAGGTAAATTCTTTGCGCAATTACGATTTGTTGAAACCAAAGAAAAAAACAGCCATTAAGCAGAAGAAAATAGTACATAAAAAAGCAAATTCCCCTCCTGTCCTCTATCCTTTTCTAAAGAATTTTGACAGGGATGCCCGGAATCAAATCATAGGATATGCACTACGGCGTGCCCGAAATGCAAAAGATAACGTGTTGTTTCATGTAAACCGAATTATTAAACCTAAGAATCAACTGATTATCCAGCATGAAATAGTATGGAATCAGAAATTTAAACTTTCTCTCGCCTGTCTGATTTTCTTTTTCGTCGGAGCGCCGTTGGGTGCTATCATTCGGAAAGGCGGGCTGGGACTACCCGTGGTTATTTCCGTTATCTTTTTTGTGATTTATCATGTTATTTCGGTTACAGGTGAGAAAGCTGCCCGTACAGGTGAAATGAGTGTTGTGTTTGGAGTTTGGCTTTCCACACTGGTCATTCTTCCTCTTGGTCTGTTTCTGACTTACAAAGCGACGAGCGATTCACCCCTTATGGATACTGAAAGCTGGCGAAAATATTTTGAAAAACACGAAGGTATTAAGAAAATCGTGAGAATCTTAGGCAAAGTGAAAATTCCGTTTCTGAAAAAGAGTTCAGTCCGATAAAAGTTATGGCATTATTGAAAATACTCTTCATTTGTAATAAGTCGCCATGGCCTGCAAAGGAAGGTGGCCCCATGGCTATGAACAGCCTTATCGAAGGATTGATAGTTACAGGCCACCAGGTAAAAGTTCTTGCTGTAGATTCGGATAAATATCATGTTGCTACGGAAGATATCCCGTTGGCTTACCGCAAGAAAACCGGCATTGAATTTGTTCATCTGAATTTGGATGTAAAACCTGTTCCTGCCTTTTTAAATCTGTTTTCACGACAATCGTATCACGTTCAGCGATTTATTTCAAAGGCTTTTGAGGAAAAACTTATTGAAACTCTGCGAAATGAAAATTTTGATATTGTACAGATGGAAACACTTTTCATGGCGCCTTACATCCACATTATCAGAAAACACAGCAAGGCCAAAATTGTGCTGCGTGCGCACAACATCGAGCATCTTATCTGGAAGCGTTTATTCTCAATAAGCCGAAATCCGGTAAAAAAGTTTTACCTGCATCATTTGTTTACAACGCTGGAAAATTATGAAAAAGCCGTGTTGAATCGTTTTGATGGCCTGCTGCCTATCACGGAAAAAGATGCCGGATTTTTTAAAAGTTATGGCCAAAAGCCGGTGTTGGCTATACCGTTTGGTGTAAACCCTGATGACTATCATCTTCGCGATATACCACAACCCGAAAATGCCTTGTTTCATATCGGGGCCATGAACTGGATGCCCAATGAGGAGGGAATACACTGGTTTTTGAAAGAAGTATGGCCAAAAGTACGGGTAAAGTTTTCCGGGTTGAAACTTTATCTCGCCGGCCGTGCCATGCCCCGGTGGCTTTTGGAGCTGAAGGAAAAAAACGTGGTTGTTCTGGGCGAAGTACCTGATGCCCGCAGTTTTATTCTTTCAAAAAGTATTTCTATTGTGCCATTACTCTCCGGAAGCGGGGTCCGAATTAAAATTATTGAGAGCATGAGCCTTGGGAAAGCGGTTATCTCCACCAGGACAGGCGCCGAAGGCATTGAATATACCGAAGGCGAAAACATCCTCCTTGCTGATACAGCTGACAGTTTTGTATTGGCTATTGCCCGTCTTTATGAAAATCCGCAGGAAGCCGTTAAGTTGGGTAAAAATGCCCGCAGACTCATGGAGGCAAAACACGATAACCGAAAAATAATCGGACGGTTAGAGGCCTTTTATCAGAAAATTTTATGACCTTTGCACGAGGTGAACAGAAGCAGCTTATGAGAATCTTCGTTTTGCTTTCCAGAATTCCGTTTCCGCTTGAAAAGGGAGACAAGCTCCGGGCTTTTCATCAAATAAAAATACTGTCGGAGAAGCACGAGATAATTCTCTGTGCGTTAAATCCTTTGCGAAATGCCGACAAACAAAAAGCCTTTGAACAGTTGCAACCTTACTGCCGTTCTGTTAATTTCATTGATCTGCCCGCCTGGGGGCGGGCGGTAAATATTCTGAGAGCCTGTTTTTCTGGGTTTCCCTTGCAATCGGGTTACTTCTTCAGCCGGCAGGCAGACAGAAAGATAAAAGCACTGATTACGGAATATCAGCCCGACCACCTGTTCGCCCAGCTTTCGCGGACAGCTCGTTACCTTATGAATGTTCCCGTTGAAAAAACGCTGGATTATCAGGATGCGTTTTCCTACGGATTAAAACGGCGTGGCGACAAGGCCGGATGGCTGATGAAACCCGTTTTCCGGATGGAATACAAACGTATGGAAGCTTTTGAAAAAGAAATCTTTGACCGGTTTGACCATAAAATTATTATTTCGGAACAGGACCGCGATTTGATTCCACATCCTGAAAAGCACAATATCACTGTGATTCGAAATGGTGTGGACATGAAGTTTTTTCATCCTCTTTCACGAAAAAAAAATCAGGAAATCGTTTTTACCGGAAACATGAACTATCCGCCTAACGTGGATGCAGCACAATTTCTTGCCAAAGAAATTATGCCGCTGGTTTGGCAAAAAAAACCGGAAACACGTTTGTTACTTGCCGGAGCAAGCCCGCATAAGAAAGTAAAAAAATTAAAAAACGGGAAAATAAGGGTCAGCGGATGGATGGACGACATACGGGAAGCTTATGCCGGCTCTGAAATTTTTATTGCTCCCATGCGCATGGGCACAGGACTGCAAAACAAACTGTTGGAAGCTATGGCCATGAAAACCCCGTGTATTACTACCCCGCTGGCCAATGCCGCGTTGAAAGCCAAAGAAAAAGAAGAAATTCTCACGGGAAGTAGTGCAAAAGAATTGGCCGATGCCCTGCTGTTCTTGTTGGGAAACATGAAGGAGCGCCAAAAAATGGCAGAAAAAGCTTTTGTTTTTGTACAACGAAATTATCGCTGGAAAGAGGCGACCGCCCCTATTGAGAAGCTTATGCATACTGCCTCTTTGTTAAATCAGGTACGCTAGACATCCTGCCTATGAAAGAAAAAGAAATTTTAGCGAAACACCTTCCGAAAGCCATGATTGACCCGGTTTTTGCATGGATTGTCCGGTATCAAATTCATTTGAAAATTACCAGGAGCAGAACTTCAAAACTGGGCGATTATCGTCCGCCGGACAACAAGCAGACTTACCATCGCATCTCCATAAACCATGATTTGAATCCGTATGAGTTTTTTATCACCTTTGTTCACGAATTGGCGCATTTGTTAACGTATAAGCAGTATGGCAGGGCGACTCAGGCACATGGCAAAGAGTGGAAAGCCAATTACCGCAATCTGATGAAGCCTTTTCTTGAGAAAAATGTCTTCCCCCCCGATTTACAACGAACGGTTTATCAGCATTTGCGAAATATCAAAGCCTCCAGCCATACTGATGTGGAACTGGCACGGACGCTTATGCTGTTTGATGGCGGCAAACAGGAAACGCTTATTGAAGATTTGCAGCCGGGCGATAGGTTTCTTTTCAGAAACAACCGGAAGTTTCAGGTAGTTGAAAAATTGCGTAAACGGTATAAATGTGTGGAACTATCCAACCGACGTGTATTTTTGTTTCAGCCGTTGACACCGGTGGAAGTGGTAAATCGTGAATTGTGAATTGTGAATTGCATTTTTTTTTAAATTGACCACCATTGAACGATATAAGATTTTTGATTTGGTTTCCGTTATTGACTTCGCCATTCGTTGACCGATGTTCATTTTTCTGCCTTATTAGCCGGTTATCATGCATAGGTGGCGGGGCTACAGCGGGCAGTCTCGGTTGGCGCTGGTTTTTTTCACTCAGGGCCGGATATTTGAAGTGGGGATATACTAAATTGATTTCAGCAAAGATGAGGATATTTTCACAGAATCCCTTATATTTGTTCCACCTAAAAAAATTATAATGGATAATTATTATTGTGTGATTATGGCCGGCGGTGTGGGCTCCCGCTTCTGGCCCATGAGCAAAACCATACATCCCAAGCAATTTATGGATGTGCTTGGAACCGGCAAAACCCTTATTCAGCTTACTTTCGACAGGTTCACCAAAATTCTTCCTGCAAAGAATATTTACATCGTTACCAACGAAATATACCACGATCTGGTGTTGGAACAGTTGCCTGAAATTAAAGAAAAACAGGTGCTTTGCGAACCTTCACGCCGCAACACTGCTCCCTGTATTGCTTATGCCAATTACAAGATTAAAGAGGAGAACGAGGAAGCCATTATCGTGGTGGCTCCCTCCGATCATATTATTCTGAAAGAGGACGAGTTTGTGAATGATGTGAAAACAGCCATGAAAGCGGCTTCCGAATACGACTGGCTGATAACCATGGGGATTCGTCCCTGCCGGCCCGATACCGGATACGGCTACATACAACGTGAAGGAAATCATGTCTATCCCAAAGACAACCGTCTGCATAAAGTGAAAACGTTTACGGAAAAACCCAATCTTGAAATTGCCAAATCGTTTGTGGCCAGCGGCGATTTTCTGTGGAATTCGGGCATTTTTATATGGTCACTGAAAAGTATTATGGCCGCTTTCGACAAACATTTGAAAGAGGTGGACAGTCTTTTTGAAAAGGGTATCGGAAAATATAATACAACCGAAGAAGATGCTTTCATCAAAGAGACTTATGCGGTTTGTAAAAACATCTCCATCGACTACGGTGTAATGGAAAAATCAGGGAACGTGTATGTTCTCAGCGTTGATTTTGGCTGGTCGGACCTCGGCACCTGGGGCTCACTTTATACCATTCGCAAAAAAGATGAAAATAAAAACAGTGTGGTGGGAAATAATGTGATGTTGTACGATACCCATAATTGCATTATTAACATGCCGCATGACAAACTGGTTGTTTTGCAGGGGCTTGATGATTACATCGTGGTGGAGCAGGACGATATTTTGCTGGTTTGCCGTAAGGAAGATGAGCAGAAAATCAGGCTGTTCGTTACTGATGTAAAAATTGAAAAGGGAGAAAAATACGTTTAGCTCCCTTGTGGCTAAACCACTACAGGTCAAAAGTCTGATAATTGTAAAGGACAATCCGATGGCTGTCCAACTTTCGGCTTCTGCGGAAAATACTGCTGCAGCAGTGAAATAAAACATGTTTTAATCTGTGTTAAACAAAATCAGTCTTACAGAGGAAAGTCAGCCTTCTTAGTAATTTCTAATCAGCGTATTGCAGTATCTCTGCGTTGATATATTCTGATTTGTGCACTGTTATGTTCAGATTTTGGTACGGCGAGATAAAAAAATTTCTGTTGTGGAACGTAAAGTGATGTGCGAGCACCTTCTGCGGTTTTAATTCTATCCTGAAGTTTGTAGCTGTCAGGGCCTTCCTGCCGGATAACTTCGAGATAACCACCGCCACATGAAATATAAATCTGCTTTTTCTGTGCATCATAATAAATATCATCCGTATCGTGGTCTGTTTTCAGGGTGGCAATTGTTTTCATAGTTTGCAAGTTTAGAACCTTCAGCCGGGGCGGCAGTCTGAACCCAACAAACAAACGATGATGACCCGAATCCAAAGCCATAGGGAAATTCCCAAGACTGCTGATAAAGAAAGTTTTGTTCACGACCTGATAATTTTTCAGGCTTATAGTTGCCAGTTCCCTGGCATCAGGGATATTCACGTAAATAAGAGAATCCTGTCTGTCAATAGAAAATGCTTCGGGATGCCTGTCCAGCGGAATTTTTTTAATAAGCCGGTTGTTTTTTGCATCTACAAGCCCGATGCCTCCGCTTCCGTATGCAACATAAACAATACCGGAAGCTGAATCGAAACGTAAATTGTCGGCATCATCCCCAAAATCTATTGTTTTTTCTAAATGATAACTGGCGGCATTGTAAATGAATAATTTTCCATCGCCGGCCGTTGACACAAATAGTTTGTTCAACTCAGGAATATACAGCACTCCCTGCGGATTTTCCAGCCCGGAAATACGATGAATAATCTTTTCTTTTTTCAAATCCAGCACAACAACCGAATTATATCCCAACGCAGAGATAAAAAGGCGGTGGTTTTTTAAGTCCATGGAGAGATGGTCTATTCTGCCCCTAACATGAGGCAACGGAATGGTTTTTATCAAACGGAAATCAGGATTATCACCATTTTCAGCGCGAACAGTTGTTGTACAACTTGCCAAAACGGCTGACAAAGCGAAAAGAAGCAGTACAGGGGCAATAATTACTTTAATTCGTTGCATGATTCATGTTAACATCTTACCGGTCTTTTGTATCAGCAAATATTTTTATGAATTTGACTTTTGCAGGTGCTTTTCGGTTTTGGTTTTTTCTCTCCTATCAGTTCTTTCGTAAACCGAAGCATATCCTGTATCAGCAAATCTGCCATATCCCGGCTAAAATTTTCCTTAATTACGATACGCAAAACTTTTATATCGTCGGCATCAGCAGGCAGCGAATAGGCCGGAACTATCCACCCTCTTTCTCTTAATTTATCCGACAATTGATAAACGTCAAATCCGGCTGATTTTGTTACGGTAAGCGCCAGAATCGGTAATTTTATATCTTTATTAATCAGATCAAAATATTTAATTTTATTAATTTCAGAAGCAAGATATTGGGCGTTCATCAGGCTGTTTTCCATAATTTGCCTGTAACCGTTTCTACCGAGACGCAGCAGGTTGTAATACTGTGCAGCCACCATGGCGCTGCCTCTCGAAAAGTTGAGTGTATAGGTAGCCTCTTCGCTGCCAAGATAGTTTACGTAAAAAATCAGCTCTTCGGGAAGTTCCGATTTATCTTTCATTATTAACCAGCCGATCCCGGGATAAACCAGTCCGTATTTGTGTCCCGAAACATTGATAGAACGTACATGTGACAGCCGGAAATCCCATTTAAAGTCGGGATATAAAAAAGGAAGAATGAAGCCTCCGCTTGCCCCATCCACGTGGATAGGAATGTCCCAGCCTTTTTCTTTTTTCACATCTTCGAGCATCGCATTAACTTCCTCCACCGGGTCAAGTTGTCCGGTAAAAGTGGTTCCCATAACGACTCCCACACAGATGGTATTTTCGTCAACCCGATGTTTTACATCTTCCACCGAGAGGATATACCGGTCCATCTTCATAGGAATTATCCGCATCTCCACATCAAAATAGCGTGCAAATTTTTCCCACACTACATGAACATCAGCACCTATGACTATGTTTGGATTTTGGGTGGGTTTGCCCTGTTGCTCTCTTTTTTTCCGCCAACGCCATTTGTGGGCCAGAAGTCCCAGCATGATGGCTTCGGACGAACCGATGGTAGCCGTACCAATATATTCTTTGTTTTCGGGAGCATGAAACAGCTGTGCCAGCATATTAATCACTCTTTCCTGAATAATTCCGGTTTGCGGATACTCATCCTGGTCCACCAGATTTTTGTTCAGGGTTTCCATAATGAGCTTTTCGGCCTGCGGTTCCATCCAGGTGGTAACAAATGAGGCGAGGTTCAAAGCCGGATTTCCGTCAATGTTCAGCTCGTCGTGGATAAGCTGGTACACCACATCTGCATCCATTCCCTCATCAGGAATATGATAGCGTGATACCGGTTTGGTAAAAAAACGACTGGCATATGTTGTTGAAACAGTCTCTTTTTCGTTAGTGTTTTTCTTTTTGGACAACATGATTTTATGTTTTAAGTTTGTGTTGAAAGATACTTAATGCGATAGCAATACCGGAGAACAGGATACCAAAATACATGATGACTTCATAGCCCATCGAAGCGACAACAAACCCACCGATAGCTCCACCCAATACATTATCAATACTTTGAAATGAATTGGCAAGTCCCAGTGCTTCGCTTCTTTTTTTCTCGCCGGTGAGTTCTACCACGCCAATATTCATCCCCGTTGAAATAAAAGCCCAGGAAAATATCATAAGCATAAAACCGAGAATGCCGATAAAAAAGAGGTGCGTCCACATGCCTGCAAGCATTAAGATGAAACTCAAAACGTACAATAACGTACCGAGATTCATCACGAAAAACGGATTTTTTTTCTTTGCTATTTTTCCGGCGGTGATAAACAGGACGACACCAAAAGCCGTGCTCAGCGCATATATTAGTGATGAATCCGAAGCACTCAAATGAAACGCATTTTTCATAAGCAGTGGATACATGGCATAAACCGGCGCCGGTGCCAGCATAACAAAAATCCACCGGATATTCAACAGCAATAGTGATTTGTTTTTAAAATTCAGGAGATGTTTCCAGCGAATATGTTGGTGAAAGTAGCCATTGAACAGTTCGGCAAAATGCATTTTAGGCTTGAGGAGACTCGGATGCAGCTTATGATGTGTGGCAATATGCCGGTGGTGTTTGTAAAAAGGAAGGTAAACCAAAATAGCGAGAAATAAAAAGGGAAGACCAATCACAACCCTTGCATACACAGCGGTAACCAACAGGCCAACAACCGTTCCTAAGGTCATAAAAGCCTGCATCTGAGCAATATATTTGTCCCACAAATCTTTTGGATAGGTGTTGGTAATCATAACACTGGCAAAGGTGAAAATGCTGGCGGTAAAAGTGCCAAACAGAAAAGCCAGTGGAATTAAAAACTTTCCGTTGAACAAAACAATAGCCAGCCAGGCGAGGAAAGAAAGAAC
>CAYLSW010000059.1:0-10564 GCA_964386145.1 uncultured Lentimicrobiaceae bacterium
GTATTAAAAAATCAAAAAATTTTATTCTAATGAGTTCTTTTTTAACACATTTCGGCCTATGAACAGTAATTTTGGTAAAAAAATAACCACATGGTATGTACAAAACCAGCGACATTTACCCTGGCGAAACACGCATGACCCATATAAAATATGGCTGTCTGAAATAATTTTACAACAAACCCGCGTAAATCAGGGTATTACCTATTACCACCGTTTTGCTGAGGATTATCCCAACATATTTCTGCTTGCTGAAGCACCAGCCGATGAAATCTTTAAACTTTGGCAGGGATTGGGATATTACAACCGTGCCGATAACTTGATGAAAACGGCAAAAATTGTTGCCGGTAAGTTCAATGGACGATTTCCCCAAGATTTCGTTACGCTGAAAACGCTTCCCGGAATTGGCGACTATACCGCAGCGGCTATTGCTTCCATGGCTTTTGGTCAGAAAAATCCGGTGGTGGATGGGAATGTGTACCGTGTGCTGTCCCGAATATTCGGAATAGAAACGCCCATCAACACAGGAAAAGGAAAAAAAGAGTTTACAGCCTTAGCCTTACGCCTGATGGCTAACCATGTGCCGGCAGATTTCAACCAGGCACTGATGGAGTTCGGCGCACTGCATTGTGTTCCACGCCATCCCCACTGTGAAACCTGTATTTTCAAAGATTCCTGTTTTGCACAGTCTGTCAAACGTCAGGAGCATTTTCCTGTAATAAACCGTAAAGCTATGAGAGCTGAACGGTATTATTACTATTTTGTCATTCGGGTAATACGCGTAGGGGAAACATGGCTCTACCTTAATAAAAGAAAAGAGCGCGACATCTGGCGAAACCTCTATGATTTCCCTGCCTTAGAAACGGCTACTGCCCTGAAAGATCCACTCGACATACTTGCTGAAGCTCAAAAAATTAAGTTATTCGGGGGACTGTCCTACTCTGTCGGAGTACCTTCACCTCTTTATCGGCAGCAACTCACTCATCTGAAAATTTCCGCCTGCTTCATTCCTGTTTTTTTACACGGGTCGTTAAACAATGAGACAAAAAATTCACTATCTTTGGTTCAACAAAAACAAATCATAAACTTTCCTGTTCCACGGCTTATTGCCCGCTACTTACAGGAGCAAAAAATCATAAAATAAAACAAATCATGGCTGGATTAAACAAAGTAATGCTCATCGGACGCATTGGAAAAGACCCCGACACTTACATTTTTGACAGCGGAAACAAAAAAATCAGTTTCACACTGGCTACTTCCGAAAGATACCGGGATAAGGACAAAAGCGATTGGATTGAACAAACTGAATGGCACAACATAGCCGGATACGGCTATCTTGCCGAAAAAACTTTTGCCAAAGGCGATATGGTATATGTGGAAGGAAAAATAAAAACCAGGAAATATACCGACAAGGAACAGAATGTACGCTATTTTACCGAAATTGTAGCGGATAAAATTAATATTCTGTTGCGTAAATCTGCTGATAGTGGTTCTTACGGAAGCGGGAACACGCCACCGCAGTCGGTACAGCAACAGCAGCAGCAGCCATCTCAGGATGCACCAGACGTTGCCAGCACCCCGGAAGACGACCTGCCGTTTTAGCTTTAAGAGAGTAGTTGTGGAAAAACGGGTTCGTTTCACGACAATGCCAATATTGTCAATACCGATTTCGACTTTTCGACAGGATTAGGCGTCAATTTTCCATCACAAAAGCATTTTTTCCTGTTTAAACCGATTACAAAGTGGGAATGAGAGTCTTATCCTGTGGTTTGCCGCTATCCATAATCGGTATTTCCGATTTAATAGTATTTCAACTGTAAATTATAGAGCTGCCGTGAAGAAACTTTCCTGCACTTCGTTGAGAAATCTATGGTATAGTAATTCTTTTTACTTTTGCAACCTATTGTT
Source organism: uncultured Lentimicrobiaceae bacterium (assembly GCA_964386145.1). Classification (GTDB taxonomy): domain Bacteria; phylum Bacteroidota; class Bacteroidia; order Bacteroidales; family F082; genus Sulfidibacterium. Next base: position 1,906 of record CAYLSW010000059.1, read on the forward strand.
GAACGAAATTCATTGTTTTGGAAGAGATTGCTTTAGATCCTGACCCTCACCTTTTGTCAGTAATGATTAGTAACTTTTATAAGGGCTTCCCGCCCGAGGCATTCATCACCATTGTCATTCTTCTTGTCATGCTTATCACGTCCGGGCTGATTTCAGGTTCGGAGACAGCCTTCTTTTCATTTCAGCCGGCCGACCTGAATAAGCTGAAGAAAGATCACGGCAAAAGAGGTAAAAAAGTTATCTCATTGCGCAATAAGCCCAAAGAACTATTGGCTACCATATTGATTTCCAATAACTTTATTAATGTGGGTATTGTGGTAATCTCCACCTACCTTACGACGTTAATGTTTAATCTGAAGAGTCATCCCGCACTTACATTTGTGGTTCAAATTGTCATTGTAACCTCATTTTTGTTGATTTTCGGGGAGATCCTCCCCAAGATTTATGCAAACAAAAAACCAGTAGTCTTTTCGCTTTTTATGATTGATGTCATTGCCGTTTTGATGTGGGTTTTCAAACCGCTGAGTATGATTCTTGTCAAATCCACTGCTGTTATAGACAAACGGCTGGTGGCGAAGAAAGTTCCGTTAAGTATGAGCGAGCTTTCCGATGCCATCGACATGACGGTGGATGATTCCACCCCGGAAGAAGAGAAAAAAATTCTGAAAGGGATCGCCACCTTTGGTGAAAAAGAGGCTAGTGAAGTGATGCGCTCGCGGGTGGACGTTACAGCTATTGACATAGAAACACCTTTTTCCGAAGTTATTCGGGTTGTAACCGAATCGGGCTACTCACGTATTCCTGTTTACAAAGAAAATCTGGACCATGTCGAAGGATTATTGTATATCAAAGACTTGCTGCCACTGATAGATACGCAGGTAGAACAGGATTGGAAACCGCTGGTACGTCCCGCCTTTTTTGTACCGGAAAACAAAAAAATAAACGACCTGATGCAGGAGTTCCGTAATAAAAAAATCCACATGGCCATTGTTGTGGATGAGTATGGTGGCACCTCCGGAATCATTACGCTGGAAGATATTCTCGAAGAGATTGTGGGTGAGATCAGTGACGAATTTGATGTGGAAGATAACGCTTTTCATTATAAGAAACTGAATGATACTACCTATCTGTTTGACGCGAAAACTCCACTGAATGACTTGTGCAAGATACTGGAAATTGACGACGACATTTTTGACAACGACAGGGGTGAATCAGATTCGCTGGGAGGGCTGATTCTGGAGCTGCAAGGTAAAATTCCCGGAGAAGGAGAGAAAATAAAATACCGTCAGTTTACGTTTGAGATTATGGATGCCGATGTGCGAAAAATTAATAAGATAACAATCACGCTCAACCCGGAGGAAATAAATGAATAAAAAGACTTTATGGACTTTAGTGCTACTGCCACTGCTTTTTTCTGTCTCCTCCTGTAACAATCATTACACACCAAAACCCCGCGGCTATTTCCGTATCGACCTGCCACAACACCAATACCGCCAGTTCGACAGTGCTTTTCCCTACCGTTTCGATTATCCCACGTATGCCCGTATCACCGATGACCGCAACTCTCCTCAACAAAAATACTGGATAGACATTCGTTATCCTCAATTTAAAGCCGCCCTGCACATCAGCTATAAAGTCGTCAACCATAACCTTATGAAATATCTTGAAGATTCTCGCAAAATGGTCATAAAACATATTCCGAAAGCTAATGCTATCAACGACAGTCTTATCATCGACCCGCAGCGGAATCTCTATGGCATGACTTATGACATCGAAGGAAGCGGAGTAGCTTCACCGTATCAGTTTATCCTTACTGACAGCAGCCGTAACTTTTTGCGTGGCTCACTCTATTTCTATGTGGTCCCCAACAACGACTCGCTGGAACCGGTCATCCAATTCATAAAAGATGATATTCGTCATCTTATCAAAACTTTTCACTGGAAAAAGATGGAAAACAAGTAATAGGTTTTTGAATCAATATTTCAAGCGTAGACGTTTAAAACTTCAAGCGTGGACGCTCTAAAACTTCAAACGTGGACACTCTAAAACTTCAAGCGTGGACGCTCTAAAGCGGGGGGTGTTTGATTAATTTGACTATTTTTGGCAGGAAAAAACTAATTAAAGTAATATTCCTGACAAAAAACGGGAGGCAAAGCCTATGATGGAAACAGTAAAACTGGGTGGACGATTGAAATGGTACCATATTGCGAGGCCCTCCGAACAGGATTTTGAATTTCTTGAAAAAACCTTTCATTTTCATGCACTGGACATCGAAGATTGCCGGCAGACCAGCCAGCGTCCAAAGATTGATGTTTATGATGACTATTATTTTCTCATACTGAACTTTCCTAATTTCGACAAACAAAACCGTTTTGTAAAACCTAAAGAGGTGAAAATTTTCTGGGGTGAGGACTATTTTATTACTGTGGGCAAAACCCATTGGGTGGTGGATAATCTATTTGTTGAAGCAGGGAAGCAGGAAAAAAACGGAGATGATTTCGAAATTGCTACTTCTGATGCCCTGCTTTATACTGTTATGGAGCACTTGATGACACAGGCTGTTTACCTGCTACGCAAGGTAGGACTTGAGCTGGAACTTATCAACCGTGAGCTTTTTAGCTCCAGTGCCGAAACCATTATCGAACGCCTGTCGGCTACGCGGAAAAATATTATCGTTCTCAACACTATGTTTAAACCGCAACTACGGGTTTTTAATAAATTTGAGTCGGGGAGCATTGAGGGCTTTGCCGACAACATGGAAGACTACTGGGGAAACATCCTTGACTACTACAATAAAATCTGGGATATGACGGAAGATTACGGTGAGCTGATTGCGGGATTGTCCACTACCTTCGACTCCATGCAGACCAACAAGACCAACGAGATTATGAAAATTCTTACCCTGATTTCATCCATTGTGCTACCGCTGACATTCCTCACCGGCCTTTACGGGATGAATGTTGCGCTTCCGCTTCAGGAAGAACGGACTGCTTTTTGGATTTTGTTGTCCCTCATGGTGAGTCTCGGCGTGGGCATGGTGGTCTATTTCAAGAAAAAACACTGGATGTAACAGGGTGGCCTAAACTATCGTGAACCCTCTATGGATGCCTTTCCGGATAGGTTCCGAACAGCTTCTTTTTCTCAAAAATAATAATGGCCTCTTTTTCAAGATAATTGTACCTCCTCTCCAAGAGAAAGAGTCGTATTCGCTATGAATAATTTTGGCTGATAAAAAACCGTTTACTTTGAATTGCCCGAAAAGGCTGACGATGAGGGTTAAATAATCTCTAAGAAATGCTAAAATCAAGAAGAAAATTATCTTCTTGATTTTACGCCAGAAAAAGAATCCGGAACTTAACCCGATTGAAATAAGTCAAGTCGTTTAGTAAAACTGTCAATGCTTTCCAGAGAAGTGCCTCCATTCGTCATCCATTATTTCTCACCAACTCCACTTCAAAAATTACTTCAAATTCTTTTTTTAACCACCCCTTGACCTCTGCCATATCCACTTCACTGTTCAGCTCTTTCTGCAGAGAGGTAACACCTTTGTCCTTAAATCCACACGGATTGATATAATTGAAATAGTCCATATTGGTATTTACGTTGAGTGCAAAACCATGCATACTCACCTTGTTGTGAATACGCATGCCAATGGCTGCAATTTTTCGCTCTTTTCCTTTTATGCCGGCATCAATCCAAACGCCGGTGGCGTGTTCCAGCCGTTCGCCATACAAACCAAAATGTTTTATGGTGCGGATGAGTACGGTCTCAAAATCGAAAATAAACTCTTTCACTGAAATACTGAAACTATCCAAATCAAAAATCGGATAACCCACCAACTGTCCCGGACCATGGTAGGTGATGTCACCACCCCGATCGGTTTGATAACAGGAAATACCATTGTCCTCCAACCACTGGTCATCCTTCAGCAGGTTTAGCCTGTTTCCGCTTTTACCGAGAGTGTAAACATGCAAATGTTCGCAAAAAAGCAGATAATTTTCAGTTGTCAGTCCTTTTTGTTTGACTTCAAGCGTTTTGTCAAAAAACTGTTTCTGTAATTCCCAGGCTTCGGCATAATCAATTAGTCCTAAATCCAGAAGTTTGACATGTATATTTTTTTCCATTTTTGATGTAGCTAAGGCTTAATCACATGTTTTTCGGCGTGGTAGGAGGATCTCACCAACGGACTGCTTTCCATAATGCGGAATCCTTTTTCCAATCCCACACGCTCATATTCTTTAAACTGTTCGGGCGACACAAACTCTTTCACCGGCAAATGTTTCAGGGAGGGTTGCAAATACTGGCCGATGGTCAGCACGGAGACGCCAACTCTTAGCAAGTCGTCCATAAGTTCGAAAACTTCTTCGGGCCTTTCGCCCAGTCCGGCCATAATACCCGACTTGGCAACAACTCCCGAGCCGACAATGTATTTGAGTACTTTCAGGCTACGATCGTATTTGGCCCGGCTACGTATCCCGGGTGTAATACGGCGAACAGTTTCCAGGTTATGTGAAATCACTTCCGGCCCGGCATCTATTACCTGTCGGATAAGATCTTCACGACCATCAAAGTCAGGGATAAGGGTTTCGATGGTTGTCTGTGGACACAGTTTTTTGATTTTTCTGATGGTCATTGCCCAGATACCGGCACCGCCATCTTCCAGGTCATCGCGATCTACCGAGGTAAGTACGGCGTGTTTCAGCCGCATAAGTTTTACTGATTCCGCCACACGGCCGGGTTCTTCCCAGTCCGCAGGCAGTGGCCGTCCGGTCTTCACATTGCAAAATTTGCAGGAACGCGTGCAAATGTCGCCGAGAATCATTAGGGTAGCTGTTCCTCTGCCCCAGCATTCGTGTATGTTCGGACAATGTCCGCTGGTACATATGGTGTGTAACCTGTGTTCAGCAACAATATTTTTCACAGAGATGTATTCCTGGCCGGAAGGCGCTTTTATTTTCAGCCAGTGCGGCTTACGAAGTATCGTATCTGTTTGTTTCATTCCCATATTTTGTAAGTGCAAAACTAATCAAATTGATAGTATGAAAATATTTGTCAGCCCTTGAAATTCTTTTTCATTACGATGAAATTCTACCTTATAATTTCTCTACTTTTGTAGTGGGATCTCATAAAAATTTCTCGCTTTATTTCATGTATCGAAAGGATTATTCAGCAAGGGAATACGTAATCGCGGCCGGCTTTGTTCTTGTGGCCGTGGTTTTTCTTGTGCGTCTTTTTTACCTGCAGGTTTATACCAACCAGTACCGGCTTTCTGCACGTGACATTGCCCTGCGCCGGGTGGTCGAATATCCTGCACGCGGACGCATCTACGACCGGAATCATAAATTGTTGGTCTATAACGATGCCGTGTATGATCTTATGGTGATTCCGCGACAGGTGAAAAATATGGATACACTCAAATTCTGCCGGTTGTTGCAAATAGATAAGGCCTTTTTTATCAAAAGCATGAAAAAAGCCAGAAACTATTCTTATTACAAACCTTCCATTTTTCTGAAACAACTTTCCAAAAAAGAGAAAGGCCCCATCGAAGAGGTGATGTATGAGTTTCCGGGGTTTTATTTCCAAACCAGAATGCTGCGCCACTACCCACACCCCATTGCCGCTCAAGTACTGGGAAGTGTGGGCGAGGTTAATCCACGCGATTTGAAACATGATTCGTATTACCGGCAAGGCGATTATATCGGGAAATCAGGTGTGGAATGGTTTTATGAAAAAGAACTGCGCGGGCGGAAAGGTTCGCGGCTGGTGGAAGTGGATGTCCACAACAACGTGAAAGGAAGTTTTCAACACGGAAAATTTGATACGCTCGCTGTGGCCGGCGCCGATTTGACACTGAGTGTCGACGAAAATCTGCAGGCTTACGGGCAACTTTTGATGAAAAACAAAACCGGTAGTATTGTTGCCATTGAACCACAAACAGGAGAAATTCTTGCATTTGTCAGCAGCCCCACTTATGATCCAAACCTTTTGGTCGGACGTCAGCGTTCGGAGAATTATAACAAGCTGCTGCTTGATAGTTTAAAACCTTTAATGAATCGTGCCTCTTCCGGGACTTATCCGCCAGGCTCCACCTTTAAATTGGTGGAAACACTGATCGGATTACAGGAGCATGTGGTTACTGCCAACACATGGTTCACCTGCCAGGGACCGGCCTCCAAACCTATTGCCTGCCACTCCCATATTTCGCCTTTGCAGATGAGGCTGGCTATTACGGTATCCTGTAATTGTTATTTTTGGAAAACTTTCCGTGCCATTATTGATAATCCTAAGTATGCCAACACACACGATGCTTTCGTTGCATGGCGCAAACAGGTGATTGACTTTGGCCTGGGGCATCGTTTTGATACGGATATTCCTTTTGAAAAGCCGGGAGACATTCCCACCAGAGCATATTATGATAAAGTATATCACAGAAGCTGGGATGCACTTACTATCCGTTCGCTGAGTATAGGGCAGGGCGAGATACTGGTGACCCCGGTTCAACTCGCCAACATAGCAGCCATTATTGCCAACAGTGGTTATTATGTGAAACCTCACTTTTTAATCAGTATGTCCGGAGACGATACCATTTCCAAAAAATATGATAAAAAATACAAAGTGCCCTTTGACAAATCCTATTATCAGGTGGCAAGAGAAGCAATGGCAGAGGTGTTTAGCTCAAAAGAGGGAACAGCTCACGCTTATAAAATGGACAGTTTAACCCAGGCCGGGAAGACAGGAACCTCACAAAATCCACATGGGAAAGACCACTCTGTTTTTATGGCTTTTGCTCCCGTGGCACATCCAAAAATTGCTATTGCGGTCATTGTTGAAAATGCCGGTTTCGGTGCTGCCTGGGCAGCGCCCATCGCCAGCCTGATGATGGAACATTATCTGCGTGGCAAAACAAAACGTCCAAAATTAGAAAAACGTATCATCAACAGCGATTTGAATCATTACCAACAACTGGAAAAACCATGAGAATACGGGAGAATTTCTGGAAAGATGTGGACTGGTTAACAGTTTTTCTGTACCTCACACTGGTGCTTTACGGATGGCTGAGCATTTACTCGGCTTCCGGAAGTAGTGAAAAAAACTCCGTTTTTGACTTTTCGCAGCGCTACGGGAAACAACTTCTTTGGATAGGTATGGCACTGTTTCTGGCATTTATTATTTTGTTGATTGATTCCAAATTCTTTTCGTCGTTTGCTTATATTTTTTATTTTTTGATAATTCTCAGCCTGATAGGCGTATTGCTTTTCGGAAAAACGGTGGCCGGTTCACGTTCCTGGTTTCAGATAGGTAGTTTAGCCCTGCAACCGGCAGAATTTGCCAAGTTTGTCACGGCGCTGGCACTGGCAAAATATCTGAGCAGGTCCCAAAATGATATGCGGCTGTTTAAAACAAAAATGGTAGCTGCCGCCCTTATCGGTTTTCCCGCCTTGTTGATACTACTGCAAAACGATACCGGCTCGGCACTGGTTTACTTTGCTTTTATTCTGGTGCTTTACCGCGAAGGTCTCCCCGGATGGATACTTGTGGTTGGCCTTGTACTCGGTGCTCTGTTTACCATTACAATAAAATTTGGTGAGTTTTATGTGGCTATCGGTCTAATGGCTCTGGCAGTATTACTTTTTGCACTGTTTCGCGGATTTCGCCGACAATGGAAAATCTGGTTGACAGGACTTTTGTTTTCCCTCATTTTTGTGTCTCTGGTGGATTATGCTTTTCAGCATGTGCTGGAGTCGCACCAACGTGTCCGCATAAAAGTGATGCTGGGCATGAAAGAAGACCCCCACGGCGCAGGCTACAACGTGAACCAGTCCAAAATTGCTATCGGATCGGGCGGCCTCACCGGAAAAGGTTACCTAAAAGGGATGCTCACACGCAACCATTTTGTCCCCGAACAAAGTACTGATTTTATCTTTTGCACCGTGGGCGAAGAACGCGGCTTCCTCGGTTCATTGGTGCTGATATTACTTTTTGTCGGCTTGTTAATCCGTATCATCATGCTGGCCGAACGACAACGATCGCCCTTTAGCCGAATTTACGGTTACGGTGTAGCAGCAATTTTATTTTTTCACTTTACTGTAAACCTTGCCATGACTATTGGTCTTTTCCCGGTGGTGGGGATTCCGTTACCTTTTTTCAGCTATGGCGGATCTTCACTCTGGTCATTCACTATTCTTCTTTTCATTTTCATAAAACAAGATGCTAACCGCATGAATGTTTTGTACTAGTTTCTAAAATATGAATCTTGTATATCACACAGGATAAATCGGGAAGTTTTACCGGGGAGCTAAGTGCGAAGTGTTTTATTTACCCGGTACCATCCTGAACGCTTTCGGTAAGGACCTTGCGGTATTCAGACTTTCAATTCTTCCCATGATGCGAAATAGCCCTTTTGTCGTATTGCACATGGCAGGTTCATATTTTATTTCAGTCGTCTTTGTACAATTTTATCCCGTTTTTAGGGATTGTAACAAAATAACCTTATTTGAAAGAAAAAATAATTTGAAATCGTTATAAATTTCACAAAAACTGTTAAGCGATTAACGATTGTTTTATTTTTGTTTTGTTATTATTAAAATAATAAACAGATGAAATCTCCATGATTGGTTTAAAACACACAAAGGGGATGATTAAAAGGCTTTGCGATCTT
>CAYLSW010000060.1:0-10443 GCA_964386145.1 uncultured Lentimicrobiaceae bacterium
GAGTTGTTTCCATGTCAATTAAATATCCGTGCAAAGGTAAAAATAACCGTGGGATAACGATTGACGAATGTTGAAGAATAAAGAGATTGGAGAGTCGACATGTGCTCTGTAAAAATTGTCTGTTCGCGCCAACACCGGTATCAGGCTATGACTTGTGGTGATGAATAAAAGTATTCGGGTGGGATAGCCAGACACATTTAAGTATGTGAAGGCCACCTTGTGGCGAGGGAAATATCTCCAACATAAGGAGCAGATAATCAGGCAACGAAAGGACCCCGAGGCAGCGATTGAAGTGGCAGCCTGGCGAAATGGCTGTGTAGCAACTGTTGCCGGGCGGAGGCGACCGCAGGAAGCCCACGCACCAGCTACAGTTGGCAGACAGGCATGAGACAGCTATAACGGAAAGCGCGTAAAGCCTCCCTGATCATACCGAAATAATTTTCTTCCCAAAGAATTTTTTACCTGAATACCGGTGATTTGACAAAAGAAAAGATAAATCATTAATTTTGCGAGGCGTAAAAATAATTATTTATAATATCAGTTATTTAAGGAAGCCGCTACTTTGAAAATTATCAAAACCAATAGTATTCTTTTCATGTTTGTTTTGTTCGGTTTAGGATTGAGTTTTTCGTCCTGTTCGACCAAAAGAAATACGGCCATGGCACGTGTTTATCACAATCTTACCAGTCATTATAATGTTTATTGGAACGGAAAGCAGAATTTAATGGCGGGTGCGGACTATCTTCGGGAAAATGCGAAAGACAATTACGCCAAAATTTTGCGGGTTTACAATTACGGCGACAAAAGGCTGGCACGGCAGATGTCGTCCAGGATGGAACTTACCATCAAAAAGGCGGCCATGACCATTCAAAATCATTCCATGGTTTTCGGGCGTAAAGAGCGGGTGCGTTGGGTAACAGAAAGCTATCTAATGATGGGGCAGGGGTTTTTTTACAAGCACGATTTTACCGGTGCCCGCAGGGTTTTTGATTTTGTTCAAAAAAAATACAACTATAGCCCCATCCATTATTTCGGGACGCTCTGGCTGGCAAAAACCTATATTGAAATGAAACAGTTTGGCAAGGCCGAAGCAGCATTGAATCTGCTTTCCAGCGAGCAAACTGCAAAAGATTTTCCTAATGAGGTGAAAGAAGTTCTTCCAACGGTCTATGCCGATTTGTACCTTGCCCGCGACAACCCTTCGGCAGCATATCCTTATCTCGAAAAAAGTATTGGTGCTATTCACAACAAAGATCTGCTGAGTCGCGTTTATTTCATCATGGGTCAGATAAACAAGCAGGAAGGCGACCTACAGCAGGCTGGCAAATATTTTACAAAAGTCATAAAACGAAATCCACCTTTTCAAATGGATTTTGAATCACGGCTGAACCTTGCCAAAAGCTATGATGCCGCCAATGGCAACAGCAAATATATTGTGAAGACGCTGGAAAAAATGGCCCGCAAAAATCAATACGAGGTTTACCGTGATCAAATTTATTATGCGCTGGCTGAGATAGCCGAAAAGAATAAAAACAACAGCCTCATGGTACATTATCTCAGGCTTTCGGTCAGCAACAGTAAGGATAACGATTATCAAAAATCAACGGCTTCACTGAAACTTGCAATAGACTATTTTCAACACGGCAATTATGTTCCGGCACAGGCATATTACGACACGGCAGTTCAGTTTCTGCCGAAAGACTACCCACATTACGAACAAATTAAAAATAAGTCGCTGGTACTTTCGCAATTGGTGAAAAATCTGCAATTTATTCGTGTACAGGATAGTCTGCAACGGCTTGCCCGAATGGATACAACACAGTTATATGCCCTTATTGATAAAAAAATAGCAGACTACAAAGCAGCCGAGGCAAAGAAGAAAAAAGTTGCGGAAATAGTTTCTGAAAACAGAGCTACCAGCCAGTTTTCCGGTGCCACTAGCAACATGCCTACAGCCAGTACAACAGGTTCGGGAGGATGGTATTTTTACAATAGGATAGCCCTGGCACAGGGTTTTAATGAATTTCGAAAACGATGGGGCCGGAGAAAGTTAGCAGACCTGTGGTTTTTGAATAATAAGCATACTGCTATGGCCAATGCCGACCTGACAGAAGAAAACGAGGTTGGCACGGAAAAAACGACCCTGAAAACCAAGAATCTCAAGCACTTCCCCACGGGTCCTGAAACTCGTGGCTATTACCTGAAAGGTCTTCCCAAGACAGAAAAAGATTTCCGGCAGTCGGATTCTCTCATTGTGGCAAACTATAACAAGCTGGGATTTTTGTACCTTGAAGAGTTGAACGACACCACGGATGCCCTGAAGACCTATCTCAATTTTCAGGCAAAATATCCTGATAATCAATATCGCCTGCAGAACTGGTATCACCTGTATAAAATCTACTCCGGACTAAACAAAACCAGCGAAGCCATGCGTTACAAAAGTCTCATTCTTGAAAGTTATCCGGGAAGTCTTTATGCCAAAGTTCTCAACGACCCCGATTATTACAAAAAGCTGGAAAATAACCATAACGAAGCCGAAAAACTCTATAGCCGAACCTATCAGGCTTTTGAGCACCGGCAATATTACCGGGTGATAACCTATGCCAACCGTGCGTTGAAGAAATATGCCGGGGACACGGTTGTGGCTCCGCGTTTCATGTATCTACGGGCGCTTTCGCTGGGAAAAGTTCAGGTTCCTGATACTCTGTACAAAGCATTGGAACAACTCCTCACGAAATACCCCCACAGCCTGCTGAAAGAACGTTCGCAGGCTATCATTAAAATGTTACAACTCGAATATGGTATCGGTATCAGTGAAAAAGAACGAGAAGCATTGTTGGCGGCACAAAACAAGAAAAAAGAGGTTGGCCCTTACATTTACAATAGCAAAGCACCGCAATACATTTTGCTGGTTGTCGATCGCCGGAGAGTCAATGCACGTGCTCTGGAAACACGCCTTTCCGATTTTAATCAAAAATATTTCCGGCAGCAGCCGCTACAGATCAACAGTCTGGCTCTGGACAACAACTACAATCTTTTGCTTGTGCAACAGTTTATCGATCAGTCAGATGCCTTTATTTACTATAAAAAGTTAATCAAAGATCCCTATGTCTTTTCAGGCATTCAGAAAAAAAATTATCACCTGTTTATCATTTCGGTTAGAAATTATCCTTTATTTTACAAAGAGAAAGACATGAAAGTTTACCAACGATTTTTTAATGAATATTATCAAAAATAAAAAAAGATGAAGAAGTATTCAAATGGTAACGGAGACTCGCAGGTTCCGAACATTATTTCGCCGGGCACCAAAGTAACAGGCGAGATAGAATCGGATGGCGACGTACGTATTGATGGGACCCTTTCCGGCAAAATTAATGCCAAAGGAAAAGTGGTAATAGGAAAAGATGGTATTGTAGATGGAGAAATTCACTGTAGAAACACTGACATCTCTGGTAAGGTAAATGCCAACATGGAAGTTAAAGAGCTTACGATTTTGAAGACAACAGCTGTTTTTACGGGCGATGTAACCACATCAAAGATTTCTATCGAAACAGGCGCCAGGTTTACCGGAAACTGTAAAATGTCTGGTATGGAAACGGGAAAAATTAAAAATGAAGGGAAAAAAGGATAAAAAAATCTCACTAAAATTTTATGCTCTCTATTCTGCTCTGGGCATCCAAATGGCTGTTATTGTGATTGCAGGGGCTTTCGGTGGTAGAGAAATAGATAAATGGCTGCAATGGCGTTTTCCTGTCTTTACCGTTGTCCTTACGCTTGTGGCCATTGTGTTATCCACTCTTTATGGGATACGCGAACTTTTTAAACAACAGAAAAAATGAAAAAATCAATTTCTCAATTTACACTTCGACTGGGTATTCTCACGCTGGTTCTCGGGTTTCTTACTTTTGTTTTCAGCCTGCTGTTTCCGGCTATCCACATAACCATCTCCTATCCTTATATTCTAATTTTTCTGTTTCTTTTTTCCTGGGCAACGTTTTACGTCACAGCCAACAGTATGGGACAGAAAATCGGTCGTTTTGCCAACACTTACATGATTATCAATTTCCTGAAACTGGTGATTTTCTCCCTGTTTATTCTGGCGTATGCCTATTTGAATAAAGCTGATGCGGTTTCTTTTATCCTCACATTCTTTATTTATTATATTTTTTTTACTGCGCTGGAAGTCATGGGGCTGAAACAATTAAACGAGGCAGACAGCAAATAACCTGCAAAATTCTATTTGTTGTCTTCTTATTTTAAGTAATTTTACCTTTTAAAAAAAGAATATTGATGTTTTACGCAGGGACGGACAGTTGGGTTTATATTTTGTTTGGCATCTTGTGGATAGCCTATGCCATTTACAAAGGAGTTGGGAAAGCAGCCAGCTCGGAAAAAACCGAAAAAGATACTTCGTCAACCACTTCTTCGGGGTTTGAAAATATCATGGAATCTGTTCTTGCAGAAGAGGATACTGTTGAAAGCCTCCCTAAAAGCCAAGAGGAAGATGTTATGGAAAAGTCAATTGCCGAACCGGTAAAGCCGATTGTTTTTGAAGAAGACGCTTACGCCAACATGAGTGAAGAGCCGGCAGAAACTTCCTGCAGGCCCAAAGTTCGGAAAATTAATATGAAAAAGGCCATTATTTATTCGGAAATCTTACACAGGCCTTATGATTAATTAATTCTCTTTCCAACGAAGGGTGCTTTGGCTTGCTCCATAGGGGCTTGTGAGCGTTTTCTATTTTTTTGAATATCGAACCCCCACCAGTTGGATAACTAATTCTCAAAGCAACTTATCCCGATTATTATTTGAATTACGATCTGTTTTTTGCTTTGGTCTTACCCTGCATCATTCATCTTTTTCTTTGCAGGAGGAGATTCAATTGGCATTATTTATATCTTTGCACCGGAAAAGACCCCATCATTGGTTTGGGGTCTTTTATGTTTTTAATGCTTGAAACTAAAATTATTACATCATGGCAGAGGCAAAATATTATACGGAAGAAGGGCTACAAAAATTACGCGACGAGCTGGATCATCTCACACGGGTAGAACGAAGAAAAATATCCGAAGCTATCGCCGAAGCACGCGACAAAGGCGACCTCTCGGAAAATGCCGAATACGATGCTGCCAAAGATGCACAAGGATTGCTTGAATTAAAGATTTCGAAACTCCGCGACATTATCGGCAACGCCCGCATCATTGACGAGTCAAAATTAGACAGCTCGAAAGCGTTGATTTTATCCAAAGTAAAGATCAGAAATCTCAAAAACAGCACCACCATGACCTATACGCTGGTTCCCGAAAAAGAAGCCGATTTGAAAAGCAGGAAGCTATCAGTTAACTCTCCTATTGCCAAAGGATTGCTCGGAAAGTCGGTAGGTGATAAAGTGGAAATATCTGTCCCGGCCGGCAACATTGAATTTGAGATTGTGGAAATTTCGCGGTAGCGGCAAAAAAAGTAGCCTCACCAGGACTCCCCGCCCGAACGTGCCGTTCGGTACGGGCGGGGAACCTGATACGGAGTTTAGAAAACTCCTATTCCACTCCTAATCTTTTTTCAATAACAATTTTGTCTTTTAAAAACCTCCTTCCGGCAGCAGTCTTAAAATATTTTTCTCTTCTTATCGCCTCAGCTCTGGTTTGAAACATTTCTTGGTAAACAACTTTCCAGGGGCGAAAAGCTTTGATCGATTTTGTTTTACCTGCATTATGCTCTTTTAATCGTAATTCTAAATTTTCGCAATGACCCTTATAAAATCTATTGTGTGATCTGGAAAATAAAACGTAGGTGCAAAAAGTCATGCTATCAATAAGTTAGTAGCCTCACCAGGACTCGAACCTGGATCTAGAGTTTAGGAAACTCCTATTCTATCCCTTGAACTATGAGGCCTTTTCCCCTTTAATGTTAAGAACAACTTTTGCCAAAATCTACTCCGTTTACTTTTGTAGTCTCACCAGAAATCCCCGTCCGACCGCGCTTTCCGGTAGTCCGGTCGGGAAACCTGAATCTAGAGTTTACGAAACCCCTCATCTCCGTCTTTACAAAGAGGCACGTTCGGGCATAAGATCGGAATACCGGGCTGCAAAATTACACTTTTTGGCAAAATAAATTCACCACCCGGGACGAGCCATTTTGTTTATTCTTCGATGGCTGCAACACCCGGGAGTTTTTTCCCTTCGATGTATTCAAGCATGGCACCACCGCCGGTGGAGACATAGCTCACCTTGTCCTGTAAATTGTATTTATTTATTGCTGCTACTGAATCGCCGCCGCCAACAAGCGAAAAGGCGCCTTTTTCCGTGGCGCGGGCAATGGCCTGGGCAATACCCAGCGTACCTTCGGAAAAATTATCCATCTCGAAAACGCCCATAGGCCCGTTCCAGAGAATGGTTGAAGATTCTTCAATAACTTTCCTGAAGGTCTCACTGGCTTCCACACCAATGTCAAGACCCATCCAACCATCGGGAATTTCATTGGAAGGACGGCATTTTTGATTAGCATCATTGTCAAATTTGTCGGCGATAACCGCGTCTTGAGGGATATATAATTCGACGCCCAGTTCTTCGGCTTTTTTCATGGCTTTGAGGGCAGTTTGTAACAGGTTGTCTTCCACCAGCGAGTTTCCAACCTGGCCGCCTTTGGCTTTGATAAACGTAAACATCATACCGCCGCCGATGAGCAGGTTGTCCACTTTATCTAACAGGTTGTTGATAATTTCGATTTTTCCGGATATTTTGGCGCCACCCAAAATGGCAGTAAAAGGTTTTTTGCCATCTTTCAGCACTTTGTTAATGTTTTTCAGTTCGTTGCCCATCACATAGCCAAACATTTTAGCCTCAGGAAAAAATTGAGCAATCACGGTGGTGGACGCATGGGCACGGTGTGCCGTACCAAAAGCATCATTTACATATACGTCGGCCAGTTGCGACAGTTTTTTGGCAAAGGCCGTGTCACCAGCAGTTTCTTCTTTGTAAAAACGGAGATTTTCAAGCAAAAGCACTTCGCCCGCTTTCAAAGCGTCTGCTTTTTCGCGGGCTTGTGAGCCAATACAATCATCGGCAAACCGGACTTCCGTTCCCAGCTTTTCCGAAAGGTCTTTCAACACATGTCTCAGAGAAAATTTTTCTTCCGGCCCGTTTTTAGGACGTCCCAGATGCGACATCAAAATGACAGCGGCTCCTTCTTTGCGAAGCTTCCGGATGGTGGGAATAGTAGCCCGGATACGGGTATCATCAGTAATTTCAAATTTTTCGTTTAACGGCACGTTAAAATCTACACGTACCAGTACTATTTTACCTTTAAAGTCATAATTATCAATAGTCTTCATCTTCAAAAAAATTTAAATTTTAATCGGTGCAAAACTAAGAAGATAAATCATAGCTTTCGCTCCTTAAGCATATAAAATCTGTATTTTTGTAGCTCAACATCTCAACATGGAAGCATTTATTGGAACAATAAAGACCAAGTTGCCTGAGACAGGCACCTCTATTTTTGCCGTTATGTCACAAATGGCAGCGGAAAATCATGCTGTGAACCTTTCGCAGGGATTTCCGGATTTTCCTGTTTCGGAGGAGCTTATCGAACGGGTACATCATTATATGAAAGCCGGCTTCAACCAGTATGCTCCCATGCAGGGTGTAAGGCCGTTGCGTCAGGCCATTTCAAAAATGTTTGCTGACAAATACAGTGTGACATACAATCCGGATACGGAAATCAACATCACAGCCGGTGCTACACAGGCTTTATACACTGCCATTTCGGCCTTTATCAAAGAAGGTGATGAAGCAATTATTTTTGAACCGGCTTATGATTGTTATGCCCCGGCTGTAACGCTGAACGGAGGGCTGGTAAAATATTCCCCGTTGCTGTTTCCCGGCTTCAACATCAACTGGGACGAACTGCCACGCATGATTACCCACCGTACCCGGCTGATTATCGTTAACTCGCCTCAAAATCCCACCGGTAGTGTACTGAGTAGTGAAGATATGCAGAAGCTGGAAAGACTCACAAGGGGAATGGACATTATTGTATTGAGCGATGAGGTATATGAGCATCTGATTTTTGATGGACTGACACATCAAAGTGCCTGTCTGTTTCCTGAATTGGCACAACGAACACTTGTCATCGGTTCGTTTGGAAAGACTTTTCACGCTACCGGATGGAAGACCGGCTTTGTGCTGGCACCCGAAAAACTGATGGCCGAATTTAGAAAGACCCACCAGTTTGTGGTTTTTGCCAGTAACACACCGGTGCAGTATGCTATTGCCGATTTCATTGGCAACAAAGAAAATTATCTCCATCTAAGTGCCTTTTATCAGGCAAAAAGAGACCTTTTCACGGATGGGCTGAAAGATTCGCGTTTTAAAGTGCTGCCGGCACATGGAACCTATTTTCAGTTGTTGGATTATAGTGACATCTCCGACGAATCCGAACCGGAATTTGCCCGTCGGCTGGTGGAAGATCACAAAATTGCTGCCATTCCGGTAGCGCCTTTTTACCAAAACCACGACGATCATAAGGTGCTGCGTTTCTGCTTTGCCAAAAGAGACGAAACCCTGATCAAGGCAACACAGATATTGTCAGGGATATGAAGATAACAAAGGGCAGCTCCTTGTTATACTACCTCACATAGAAATAAGCATCATGAAAAATCTTGAAATTCTTTATCTTCAATCTAATCTGGCTTGGGAAAATCCGGCACAGAATAGAAAGAACTTTGAAAAGAAAATTCAGGTTCAGGAACAAGGCTTCGACTTAATCGTGTTGCCTGAGACTTTTACCACCGGTTTCCCCGTTGACCCTGCCCCTTTTGCAGAAACCACCGATGGCAAATCAGTAGACTGGATGCGGCAGATGGCCGCCCAAACCGAGGCCGTAATTACCGGCAGCCTGTTGCTGAAAGACAATAACAGCTATACCAATGCCCTGATATGGATGCGCCCCGATGGTACGTTTGAACGCTATGACAAACGGCATGTTTTTTCGATGGGCGGTGAACACAAACATATAAAACCGGGGGACAGTCAGTTGATTGTAGAACACAAAGGGTGGAAAATACAACCAATGGTCTGTTATGACTTGCGGTTTCCGGTGTGGAGTAAAAATCGGTATGAAAACGGGACTTTTGAATATGATATGGCCATTTATGTAGCTAACTGGCCTGCTGTCCGTGCACATCCGTGGGATGCCTTGCTCGTCGCTCGTGCCATCGAAAACCAGGCTTATGTGCTGGGCGTAAACCGTGTGGGTATTGATGGCTTGGGAAACAGCTACGGCGGCCACTCCAAACTAATCAATGCCAAAGGAGAGGTTGTCGCGGAAGCGCCTGAAAATGAAGAGACAGCTTTGCGTGTAAGCCTTTCGGGAAAGCAATTACAGGAATTCAGAAATAAATTTAATGTGGGTCGTGACTGGGACAGGTTTGAAATATATTGACCATTAAAAATACCGGAATTTCAAGGGAGTTTTCAGGGTGCGAAACTTGAGACCAAATATTAACTTCGCTTAGCCTGATTAATTCACAAATTGATCTATTGCGAAGCCAAACTGCTTCGATTAAAGGCAATGCTTGACATCCGGTTCTCGAAATAGCTAAGGCTATTGCTGCAAGTCGAAAATCTGCACTTACCTTTACTCTTCGTATTTTGACTTCTCCTAACGAAAAACTTATGAATTAATCAGGTCAGGTTTACATCCGTTGTCCTGACTGTAATGTTCGTTCTGAATATTTATCATGGGGAACTATCCGCCACCTCCGGATGTACAATTGGATCCCGTCATTGCGATGAGTATGGGGCAAGCCTGTGTGTTGGGTGCGAAGAAGCAATCTCTAAAATGGTTTCCGTGGTAATGAATGAAGATTGCCACACCCTCCAAAATGGTCTTTTAATGAATAAACATTTTGGGGTGGCGTGTTCGCAATGACAAGGTTCTGTGTTTAAAGTCGGTAGTCTTCCGGATCGGCCATTGGAACATGTCCTTTCTGATGCACGAGTGTTTCGTGTGCCTTAGGTTTAATACGGCGGCCGGCATGAGGGATAGGAACGGCAGCCCGCAGACGGAAGGGCTTGTGGAAGCTGTGGCGGCAAAAGCGACAGCGGAGCTCTTTGCCGCCACATAGCTGAACAGCCCTTCCGGCGAGGACTAAAGTGGATAGCCCGGCCTGAAAGGCATGCCCAACTGATAAATGTTAGTGTGTGCGCATACTTCAGAAAAAAGTCCTGTTCCTCACTTACTTTCTGCCTGAGAAAAATGATTATTTTTGCAACCACTTAAACAGAAAATATTATAAAACCATGTCAGAAATAGAAACAAAAAACAAACTACAATTTAAAGTTGCCGACCTTCATTTGAATGATTGGGGACGCAAAGAATTGGATATTGCCGAAAAAGAGATGCCGGGGCTGATGGCGCTGCGCAGAAAATATGGTGTGCAAAAAC
>CAYLSW010000061.1:0-10172 GCA_964386145.1 uncultured Lentimicrobiaceae bacterium
GAAACGTCTCTGGTTACTCCGGCTAATTTTGAAAAATTCATTGTTTCCTCCGATTATTAGAAGTCCCCTTATGTGACAGATAATTTGGGCTAAATATTATTTCGAGGTGCTGTTAAGGGCGAAGCCCTGAAAGATAATAGCACAGGGTGAAGTGAAACGGAACCCTGTGCGAATGAATGACCACATAATTCAAGCTCTGAAAGAGCGACAGGTAGAAACAGCATGTTGGAAAATTAAACCTGTCGGGCTTTCAGCCCTGATTTTAATGCTTATTTATTTCACAGGCCTGCGTAAACTACGGCCTGTGTTTTTATCTTGCATCCCTTCGGGATTTCTTGCACTAATTTAAAAATAATAATGGTAGTACCTCAAAATAATATTTAACCATAATTCGTTTTCCTCCTTTCGCTTCAACTTTCTTTATTAACTTTGTCCGAACACATATTTTAGTAACAGTAAAATATCCTTATTATGAACTTAGAAACTTTTTATAGCTTATCCTACGGACTATTTATCATTAGTGCCCAGACCAAAGGAAAGAAAAACGGTTATGTGGCCAATACGGCTTTTCAGGTTACCGCAGAGCCTTCACAGCTGGCCGTAAGCTGCAACAAAGACAACCTCAGCGCACAAATTATTACTGAAAGCGGTTTCTTTAGCGTGTCGGTGCTTGGCCAGGATGTCTCCAAAGAGATTATTGGCCGGTTTGGGTACAACAGTGGAAAAAAGATTGACAAATTTGAAGAAACACAGTTCTTTGAAAGTCCGCAGGGCATTCCGGTAGTTACCGAGGATTGTGTGGCCTGGTTTACCTGCAAAGTGGTGAAGACCATCGATGTAGGTACGCACCTGCTTTTTATCGGTGAGGTGTTGGACGGTGAATTTTTAGAAAAAGAAAAGGCTCCCCTCACTTACGATTACTACCGCAAAGCACGCCACGGACGCTCTCCCAAAAACGCCCCGACTTATATCAAAGAGGCCAAACAGGACAAACCACCACCGGAAGCCAAAGAGGCTGAAAAAGTAACAGGTCAAAAATGGATTTGTCTCGTTTGCAGCCATATTTATGATCCGGCCGAAGGCGATCCGGAAGCGGGCGTTGCACCGGGAACATCTTTTGAAGACCTGCCCGATGACTGGGTATGTCCGGTGTGTGGTGCAGAGAAAGTCGATTTTAGGCCGTATAACGGATAAGCCTAAAGCGTTGTGTAAAACCTCGTTTGTATCCACAGTTGTGCCGGGCATAGGGAGACAGAGCCACCTGCAACCTAATATGAAAATCTTACTCCAGCACCCCTACCACAATTTTTGAAGGAAACTTTTTGGAAAACCAAACACGCTGGGTGGCTTTTTTAAAGTCGCCCGGTTTGGCTTTGTAAATATTCGTAAACGTCTGCGGGTTCACATCAAAAAAAGGGAACCAGCTGCTTTGAATTTGAATCATTATATGATGACCTTTCTTAAAGGTGTGTAAGATATCCTGTAGTGTAAGTTTTATCTCTGTAACCTTTCCCGGTACAAAAGGCTCCGGTTTTTCCGGATTGTTGCGATATTTTCCGCGTAAAATATCACCGCGAACCAACAATTGGTAACCGCCCATTTTTACATGAGTGGGGTTGGGTACAGGATTGGCTGCACTATCGGGATAAACATCAATGACTTTCACCACCCAGTCGGCATCTGTACCGGTGGTGGAGACAAACATATCGGCCAGCATGGGCCCGGCCAGGGTGACCTCTTTTTCCAAAGGATTGGTTTCAAAGACTAATACATCCGGTCTTCTCGCAGCAAAACGCTGGTCTTCATTCATATACGGATGGTAATAGAATGTTCGTGAATCCATTATGTGTGCAGTATAAGGTACCGGTTTATGGGGATCGCTAACGTACTGTGCAAAGTCAGTTTTACTTTTGGCGGGCTTCCCAAAAGTCAGTTTATGACCGGCTTCCAGCGAAAGTGTCTCTTTTTGGATATCTTTAGGCGGCCATTGGTCAAACGAACGCCACCGGTTGGCACCGGTGTTAAACATGCGTGCTTCAGCTTCAGGAAATTTTCCTTCTCCTTTCAGATAATATTTGAAAAAAGGAAGCTGGATATCCTTACGAAAATACTCTCCGGTTTTGGAACCAAAAGTTATGTCGCCCAACCGGTAGCCTTCGCTCCTTCCCCACCAGCCGTGCGGCCAGGGACCAATAATCAGCATGTTTTTAGCATGGGGATTTTTATCTTCAATGCTTTTATAAGTATGCAGCGTTCCATAGAAATCTTCACTGTCGTACCAGCCACCTACCGTCAGCACGGCCGGTTTAATATTTTTGAAATACGGAAGCGTGTTACGTACCTGCCAGTAGGCATCATAATTGGGATGTTTTTTCAGTGTTTCCCAAAAGGCAATTTTGTCATGGAAATATTTCTTATCAACATTGGACAATGGCTCCAGCGACAGGAAGAAATTGTAGGCATCCGGCGACACACGAGGTATGCGATGTGGCCAGTTCGTGATCAGGCTGTCGCGTTTTATGCCGAACCGAGAGAAAAAGTTAATGGCCATTTGCAACGAAAATGCCCCGTGGTGATGCATGTCGTCGTCCACAAACCAGTTTGAAATAGGAGCCTGCGGCGAAACGGCTTTCAAAGCCGGGTTGGCATCAATACAAGCCATGGCAGCATAGAATCCGGGATAGGAAATACCGAACATCCCGGCTTTCCCGTTGTTGTGTTTTACGTTTTTGATGAGCCAGTCCACGGTGTCCCAGGCATCGCTGCTTTCGTCGGTTTGTTTTCCGGTTTTATTTGGAATGTAAGGGCGCATATTTACAAATTTGCCTTCCGACATAAACCTGCCACGCACATCCTGGTAAACGAAAATAAATTTCTCTTTGGCCAGATCCACCGGTAGCCGCCGATATTTATCTTTGCCGTAAGGCGCACTTGAGTAAGGCGTTCGCCAAATGAGGATAGGATAGTTTTGTGTGGTGTCTTTGGGTGTATAAACCACCGTGTAGAGTTTAATGCCATCGCGCATAGCAATACGGTACGAGGCTTTGGTATAATGATCTTTTACCGAATAGGTCTCCTGAGCGGAAAGCGAAACCGATGAAAAAAGCAGGGCGAAAAGGAGAAGAAAAAACCCTTTCGCATAGTTCATTTTTGTATTCATGTGTCTGTAATTTTGTTACATTCTGTTTATCAATATTATACATATCATCGGATTAAACGGATTTAACAGATTATTTGTCTCGCCTATGGCGAGACTAATCCGCGTAATCTGCTAAATCCGATGAAAAAAATATGGGTTTCATGTGTCTATTTATAAATTTAATTTCAATTGTTCGCGGTTACTCTTCAGGAAAATAAACCAACCGGACAATTTTCTCCAGTTCGATGGCATCAGCCTCATCAAAACTATCCGGCGACTTGCTGTCCACGTCCAGTACGCCACGGATAATGCCTTCCTTGTCATAAACAGGTATCACAATCTCCGACTTAGCTCTGGAATCGCAGGCTATATGACCGGGAAAAGCATCCACATCAGGGACAACCATCGTTTTCTTCTGGCTGACAGCAGCCTGGCAAATACCGGTACCGGCAGGCAGGTTGATACAGGCCAGCGCACCCTGGTAAGGACCAACCTGCAGTTTATCCTTCTGAAACAGATAGAATCCACACCAGAAAAAAGTTTCCATCTTATGATACAGTACTGCATTGATGGTGGCCATATTGGACAACGGATTGTTACTGCTCCTGACGATCAAATCACGTATTTGTTTATGCAACCGCCGGTAGCGTTTTTCTTTTTTGGTTTTATCCATGATTTGATATTGAACTTTCAAAAATAGAAAAAATCAGAGAAGTTTCTTTGTGTTGGGTGACTTTCATTAGAAAAAAGATTTCTCCATAGTGCGAATTTCTATGTTTAACTTCACTTCCACAGAGATTTGCAAGACTTCTTATTTTTGTAAAAATACAATTGTTGGACAGAGAAGCATGGTTTTTATCCGGGAAGAAGATTTCCAAATTTTCACTTTCGGGAATACGATATCAGGATGCTGTTATTTCTCAATTTGACATAACTTCCCTTGGTTTTTCTTCTTCTTTGGAGCCGGATTCTAATTGAAAATTAGTATATTTTTTTGTTATTTTAAAATCATATCGGGGATATTTGTATAGGGGCGAACGTGCTTCTGTTTTACACAGTGAATAGCCCCAAATGGACTGGTATTCCCGGATATTTTGTCCCATACTCTCTATCTGTCTCAGGTATTTTGCTATCGGTTTGGATTCTATGATAACGATATCTCCGGTTTTTTCAATCATCGGGCTTTGATGGCGGCTCTTGTCATGTTTGAACCGGAGAATTCGCCGGCCATCTCCCGTTATTCCTATAGTTCTGAATCCCAGGCTCTTGCCAAGGCCCGGGAGATTCATCACATTACGGTCAGTAGCCAGAAAAGGTAATCCTTCTTTTTCCCTTAGATGTTGAATCAATTGAGGTATCCTGTTGGTGGAGTCATGTACCTTTTGTAACATATCCTGATATTTTGATGGAATATTTCCAAAGTATTTCTCCTCGGTTTTCTCCTGTACCGACCGGGCATTGTTAGCAAAATTGGAATGGTTTTCCATGAAGCCCTTTACCGAAAAAGTATAATAAGGGAAGACGCCGATATCGTTCAATATTTTACGTAGTTTGGCAGTATGACCACGAAGCGAAGCCGCTGTTATGAAAACCTGTTGGTTGACTACCAGCCATCCTGCGCCCATAATCTTTTGGATACCCACACGCGTTTCCGGCGTAATTTCCATGGCCGATTCGATATGGGTTTGAATAATAAACTGTCGTATTCCAATGGGGTAGGCCTTTTTCCTGAAAAGGGAAAGGATGGAAATCAAACTATTGGTGATACGTTGCGGCAGGTAAACCGGTATTCGTGTTCCCAACCGCACCCGGACTATCTCAGCATATTTTTCACCATCTTTTCTGCTTTTGTTCCTTTCCTTTTTCCGCAATGCCATGTCGTAAACGGCTTCGAGAATTTGTTTCAGTGACTCATCCGAATTCATAAAGGCATCTCCTCCGGTAATGAGAATATCACGCAGTTGTGCATCGTTTTCAAAATAATCCATAAGCAGCCGCATTTTTTCGGGCCATTTCAGGTGGGGTTGTAATCTTTTCAGGTTAAAATTAAAATGTCCGTTTTGAAAATCGTACATACGCTGGCATGAAACACATAGACCGGCACATGCACGTCCGGTGGTGTCCGGAATAAAAATGGCCACATCGGGATAGCGACGGTAAATGTTGTAGTCTGTTGGTAAGAGCCAGCCTGCAGCATTAGGTTCTCCCGTGTGCATGATGTCTTCTTTTTCCCAGGCTACAATACTCCCAAAAGTGTCAATAAGCTTTTGGCTTGGGAAAATATAATTACGAATGGTTTTGTCAGCTACCGGCGTCCGGGGATCGTAATGTTCAGACAGCAGCGTAAGATAATGCGGGTTGGCAAACAACGGGATTCCCTTTTGACGGGCATCATGCAGTCGCTGCATAGTTTTCTCCGGCAGCGAATTACCAAGCATTTCGTTGAGCATATCGGGATGCCGGATGGCAAAAGTAAGATGAAACCGGTAGTCGTTCCACCATTCAACTACCTGATGATATTTTTCGTTGAAAGTACTTCCCGGTTTGAATTGAAAACGACGACTTTTTTGAAGACCAAGGTCAATGTTTTGAATAATTTTCCTAATGATGCGGTCTTTGTTAAATTTTCTGACTTCAATGACTTTTTTGTCTAATCCGGAGGGATGACGTGCCATCCACCGGGTTAGTTTTTCTTTATCCGGAATGTTCCTCTCTAATTTACCAGCCAGCTGGCGAAAAAGATATAGCATATCAAGGAAAAAAGCCTTGTTGCTGTCACCTTTCCCAAAACGAATAGCGAGCCAGAGAATTTTGACAGGCTCATTGCGGATGACTTTTCCCAAAAGATTGGGGTCAGCAAACTGCGAGCCTTCATGGTCCAGATAATCCATGAGCCTGATAGCGGCATAATCCGGCCAGGACAATCTTTTAAATGCTTCAGGAAGGTTATTTTTGTAATAATCAAATGCGGCAGGATGTTCCCTGAAATAGTCTGTCAGCCACAAATGAAAGTTAGTTTTAGCTTCTTCGAGAGTATCAGCCTTTTTAAAAATCTGTATTAAGAAGGGATTTTCCCTTGTGACTTTTAGGACAATTTGTAATACGTCCGGTTCAAGATTGATATTTTCCCAAAATGTTTTCATTTTTTAAATTTTATTCATTCAACACAAATTCAATTTTGGTGTAAGATAGCGAAATTTTTTGAATTTTCAGGTTTAATTCAGGCCTATCCTGCCATATTACGTGCTTTAAATCTTTTGTCTCACTAACGCACTTTCGGATTCGGGACCGGATATTATTGATACCAAGAGCTTTATATCCTTTAGCTCAGTAGTTGGGAATTTGCAATACCGGCCCGGGTCAGGATTAATTATGGAGCCCTGAAACTGTACAACCAGACTTATTTACATGAATTGATTTGCCAATAATACCTACTTTCGCAGTGTATTATGAAACCGAAAATTTATATTATTCTGGTGGCCGGAGGGAAAGGCCTGCGCCTGGAGAGCGAAACGCCGAAACAGTTTCATTTGGTTGATGGCCGCCCGCTGGTGATGCATACTTTTGATGCATTCTCCGCTTTTTATGGCAAAGCTGAGTTTCTCCTCGTACTTCCCGAACTGGAAATCGGAAGGTGGAGACACCTTTGTGCAGATTATGATTTTTCAGTTGCTCACCAGATTGTGGAAGGCGGCCCCACCCGATACCATTCTGTGAAGAATGCACTGGCTTACGTGAGCGACAAAAGCCTGGTTTTTATTCATGATGCTGTTCGCCCATTGGTGACTGGTAAAACGATTAAGGACTGCCAGCAGGTGGCCACGATACATGGTACCGCTATCCCCGTGGCGGAGCTGACCGACTCTTTGCGTCAGGTGGAAAACGGCATTAGCAAGGCATTGGCGCGAGATAATTTCAGAGTGGTGCAGACACCGCAGGTTTTTCGCTCCGAAATTATCAAAAAAGCCTACCTTCAAAGTTACCGCGATGATTTTTCAGATGATGCTGCGGTAGTTGAAAGCACAGGATTACCTTTGCATCTTGTGGAAGGAAGTGCGGATAACATCAAAGTTACCCGGCCTGGCGATATAGGATATGTAGAGGCTGTTTTGGCTGCCCGCCATGCCCTTTGAGGCCTTTCCTGTTCCTGTAAGGATTTGTCTCACCAGCCTTTGGTTGTTCACTTCATCCCGACTTTTTAAAAATACCGGTTTTGTCGAGGTAATTCGTAGTCACAGATGGCTTATTTGGCTAATTTTCTCTCTTTCCACTCGAACGAAAAAAGTCCCCGAAAAGCAACGTACGTAATATAAACGGGATAAACCGTTTCAAAAGGAAAGATAAAAGGCAATAGTTTTTGCTTGCCGGCAAATCGGCCGAAAGCATAGAGTAAAGGCAAATCGGTGAGCGTTTTCAGTGCAATAAACAGCACATAAATAATGAGAAACCAGGGGATAAAAAGGCTGGAAAACAGAATACCCGTCAACAGAAAGTTAAAAAGAAAAATGGTATAGGAGACCAACAGCGCCCAGGGCTGTGTGTATGCTCTGGCTTTGGAACCCCAGCGAATACGTTGTGCAAAAAAAGCCTTCAGATTCTCAGGTGGCGGTGTGCGCACAATGGTCTCTTCATTTTTGATGTAGGCAATGGCTCTTCTGCCAAATTTTCGTTTGACATAATGGATAAAAAATACATCATCGCCAGATGCAAAACTGCTTTTCAGGTCATCGGTTTCCGCATCTAAGTATATTTGCTTTTCAAAAGCCATGTTGGCTGCATTGCCTATAAATGGAAGTCCCAATCCTGCCGAGCCGGCGCCCGATGCTACCAGGCTGATAAAATCGAGCGAGAAGAGTTTTTGTAAAAAGGAAGTCTCCCTGTCATAAATCACCGGACCTAAAATGAGCCGGGGTTGTATTGCTTCATATAACGCTGCTATTTCAGTCAGCCAGTTTTTTTTCGGAAGACAGTCCGCATCTGTGGTTACAATAAGCGTTCCGCCAGCATTTGTAATTCCTGTGCGCAGTGCAGCTTTTTTTCCTTTTCCGTCAGTATCCAACAGCTGTAAATTTAACTGTTTATTGGTAGTGATGAATTTTTCAACGACAACTTTGCTTTCATCAGTTGAATGGTCATTTACCAGGATTATTTCCAGCAAGTCGGCCGGATATGTTTGTTGCAAAAAAGTTTCCAGTAATTTTAGTAAAATTCCGGCTTCGTTGCGGAAAGCCACAACAACGCTCAGTGAGGTCTTCGGATTTCGTTGTGAAAACGAGTAATTCCTCAAGCTGTTCCAGCCTGCCGTGAAAGCAAAAATAATCACCATATAAAGCAAGGCTGACATGGAAAGTATGAAGAGAATGACTTTAGTGTTCATGGCTTTTGCTGTTACGAAAAAACCGAAGCCTAAAGATAAAAAATAATCCTGACAATGCGGGCAAAGCAAGATTGAGCAACCACAGCGCCGAAGAAGCAGCGACAATCTGACCGTCCAACTCCACCGAAAGAGTGGTGCCAAAAAACAGGCCGAAGGCATAAAGGCTTACCGAGCCGCGAACGCCAATTTCGGAAAGTGCAATGGTGGGAATGATGCTCATAAGCAGATAAATAATTCCAATGACTAGCATGGCTTGAAGATATCCAATATGCATCTGGAATAACCTGAGAAGCAGGAAAAACTGCATCGAAAAAACAAGATAACGAAGAATACTAATGGCAAGGACATAAAAAAGCTCACGAACACCGTACCAGGAGAAAACTTCTGCGTAATGTGCAATTTTATTGTAGGCACGACCACTGATTTTTTTTAGCAGAACCGAAAAAACACTAAAATTCAGGAATGCAAAAATCAGAATGGCCGCCACAAAAAAAAGGCTGAAAAGAAGTCCGATAAAAGTCCAACGGTTTAACGAACTGTCCGGAATTATCCAGCGAGAGAGGAAAAATGATATCGAAATAAGTCCGAACAAAATGGTTGTAAGCAGTTGCGCCATACTACCGAGAATGGTGGCCAGGGTGGCTTGCAAACGGTCTGCTTTTTTCAGAAAAAAGACCCGACCGAAGTAGTCGCCTACGCGGTTGGGAAGAAAAACACTGACCGTGATGCCGGCAAGAACGGCTTTGAAAGCCCTTATCAGAGAAATTTTCTCCAGCTTCTGCATGAGAAATTGCCATTTGCGACTTTCCAGCAACAAATTTACGGGCAACAAAGAGATAATGATAACAGAAAAGACATGAAAATTCTTAGCCTTTGTTACCGCCGCAATACTTATTAAAAAAGAGGATAAGTCGTGCTTGTAAAAAAGCTGTTCATATAAAAAGTAAAAGGTAATCACCATAATGGCGAACCGGATAAGAATATTGTATGTTTTGTTTAATTTTGCCATAAACGTTTCAATTGGCCAAAGAAAGAATAATATTAGGTATTGACCCGGGTACCAACATCATGGGCTACGGACTGATTCAGCAATCGGGCAATAAAATCCACATGATCACCATGGGAATTCTCAAACTGTCGCAATACAATAACCAAGCGCTAAAGTTAAAAAAGATTTTTGAACGAACGCTTGCTATGGTGGAAGAATATCATCCGGACGAGCTTGCCATCGAAGCACCCTTTTATGGAAAAAACGTTCAGTCGATGCTGAAACTGGGTAGAGCACAAGGTGTTGCCATGGCAGCAGCCTTGTACAAAGACCTTCCCATTTTTGAATATTCACCAAAAAAAATCAAACAAGCCATTACCGGAAACGGCAGTGCTTCCAAAGAGCAGGTAGCCGGCATGCTCAAAACTATCTTAAAGTTTCAGGAAATGCCGGCAAAACTGGACGCCACCGATGGGCTGGCTGCCGCCGTTTGTCACTTTTTTCAGGGAGATATGTCTTCTGCATCGGGTCATTACAACAACTGGTCAGGTTTTCTGAAAGATCATCCCGAAAGGCTGAAAAAAAGTTAGACTTTTAATAAAGCTTTTGCTTCGGGCGTCCACGCCCGAAGTTGTCCAACATACTCACCCGTTTTGGGCGTCCACGCC
>CAYLSW010000062.1:0-10028 GCA_964386145.1 uncultured Lentimicrobiaceae bacterium
AACGAATTCAGGGTAAGATGAACCACCAAAAACGTTACTAAAAACAGCCCCATCAACGACATGATGATTTTCTTCGTAAGCGAAGAGTAGTAAGGTTTATTACTCATAATAACTAATTTAACATAATATTTAATCTAATTATTTAATTTTGTCTTAATTTTTAGATACGCAAATTTTAGATGCACAAATTTATCAAAGTATTAAGACAATACGATGAGAAATAAAGAAATTCGTTCCTGTCGCTGATAATTTATAACAAGTTTAAATATTTATAAGATGAGATACCATCCCATAAGTAACACGTTCTTTAGTTGTAACAGAACAAACTTCACGAAACAAATGAGTAAAAATTCATTTGCTGTCTTTTATTCTAACGACCAGTGTCCCCGCAACGGCGACCAATATCATCCCTTCCGGCAGAGTTCCGATTTCTTTTACCTGACCGGGATAGAGCAGGAAAAAAGTATTCTGTTGCTTGCCCCGGGGTGCCCCAACAAAAAGCTGAGGGAAGCATTGTTTCTTCTCAAAACAAATGAGACACTGGAAATTTGGGAAGGCCACAAATACACAAAAGAGGAGGCCGGGGACACATCGGGAACAAAAGATGTATTCTGGCTGGAAGATTTTGAGGCTTCTCTAAAAGAAGTCATGTCTTATTATAATGATGTGTATTTGAATTCCAACGAATACATCAATTTTTTTCCGGATATGGAAACCCGCGAAACAAGGATGGGAAATGCTTTACAGTTTCAATATCCATTGCATAAATATCATAGAGCGGCGCCGTTGCTTTCACGACAACGCCTCATCAAAAATCGACAGGAGATCGACCTGATTAAAGAAGCCTGCGCCATTACAAATAAAGCGTTTCGCAGGATATTAGCGTTTACGGGGGCCGGTGTGTGGGAATTTGAAGTCGAAGCGGAAATAATTCACGATTTCCTCCGCAACCGAGCCGGGGGCCATGGTTATGCTCCTATTATTGCCTCCGGCAAAAGCGCTTGCGTTTTGCACTATACCGAGAATGACAAAGTTTGCCGCGCCGGCGATTTATTACTTATGGATTTTGGTGCCGAATACGCTAACTACACAGCAGACCTTAGCCGGACTATCCCTGTCAACGGAAAGTTTACACCGAGGCAAAAGGAGCTTTACAATGCTGTTTTAAGGGTTATGAAAGAGGTGAAAAAACTGTATGTTCCGGGCAAAACTATCCACGACATCAACGATAAAGCTAATGAGCTGATGGAAAAAGAAATGATACGGCTGGGATTGTTCAGCGAGGAAGAAGTAATGAAACAAGACAAGAATAATCCGCTGTTTAAAAAATATTTCATGCACGGGACTTCACATTTTATGGGGCTGGATGTCCATGATGTAGGTTCTAAACATGAATTGCTGAAGCCGGGAATGATTTTAACCTGTGAGCCTGGCATCTATATACCTGAAGAAAAAATCGGTATTCGTATTGAGAATGACATCTTAATCACCGATGGAGAACCTGTCGATCTGATGGCTGATTTTCCCATAGAAGCAGAAGAAATCGAAATATTGATGAATCAATAAACGGAAAATTCTTAATTAAACATAAAAAGGGGACCATTGGCCCCCTTTTTATGTTTAGTATTTTTTTACCAATCTATTTGTTACCTGTCAGAGCTTTGAAATCAGCTTCCTGGAAAAGTTTCAGAAATTCGCGGTCTTTGGCAGCTTTGCCTGCAAAAGAAGCATCCTGTTTGATGGCCTTGGCAAGATAATTATAAACCGTAGCATTATCACCCTTACGTGCGCCAACAACAGCCAGCAGATAATCCGTAGCAGCATTCTCTTTGGCAGATTTCAAGGTTTTGCCAGCAGCATCAAGATTTCCGTTCAGTAATTGAGCAAGGCCCAGGTTGTAAGCACAATTGGTACCACTCAACAATTGGACAGCTTTGGCATAATCACCTTTTATTATATTAACCACACCGAGATTATAGGTTTCGTCGGCGCCAAGTTTTTGTGCCATCGTAAAGCAATGTTCAGCCTTTTTAAAATTACCCATCCTGGATTGGAGGATACCCATATTATTGTGCACCATAGCAGCATTTTTATTCATCTTCACGGCTTTCATCAACAACTTCTTAGCTTCTTTATAGTTACCTAACTCAACGTCAACAGCACCGGCATTGGCAACAGCCCTCCAGCATTTAGGAAATGCTTTCATAGCGTTGGCATAAATTTGTTTTTTGGTGTTCAGGTTATCGGTGAGAGTAGCGGCATACAGAATTTCATTAATTTTCAGTTCACCGTAATTGGGGCTGGTAGAGAGTGCTGCAATTTCGCTTGCAGACCTTTTGGGCTCAAAAGTATTCACATAAAGTTCGGCACGACGCAAAGGAGGAAGAATGTCACGTTCCATCTCAGGATAAATCTGAATCATGTTTCTGATTTCTTCTTCTTTTTTGCTTTCGTTGACTGAATTAACCACATTCAGGATGGCAGACTTATCGGATATTGAAGAATTCTTAACAGCTTTCATAAATCCGTTCCAGTCAGGACCATTGGCACTCAGGTTAAAAGTCAAATCCTTAACACTTTTAAAAGCAAAATTGTTATCTTTCTTACGTAATTCTCTTTTAATTTTAGCCTTTATATATTTTTCCATTGTCTGAGCACGATGCTCCGAAAGTCCCTGGTTGAAGGTCTCTTCTCCTTCGGGAGAAGCCCATCCCTGAATATCAATACTTTTAACAGCCCATCCTTTAGAAAGGTCAGAAAGGTTACCTTTTAAAGCATTAAGGGTCTTTTCATTCTTGTTCAGAGCCAGATGCCAGTCCAGTTTAGCGATATTCACCTTAAAGAACAACTTCGATTTATTTGTAACAACCGTTACTTTTTGATAATGATCCGGAGCGAAAAGGAAATCTTCGTTATGCATAACCGCTTTGGCAGTAACAATGGTACCATCGGCAATTTTTCTATCGGCAATAGTCTTTGCTTTCTTATCACCGGCAATAGCATCTTTCACCGAGGCATATTCTTTTCCGGAGTATGAATAAACTACAGACTGTGTTATCACCTGGGCAACATCCATACCCTTTACATAAGGTATTTTGTAAGCATGGCTGAAGGAACCCCCATTTTGATAGCTAACCAATTCGCCTTCGCCAACCACTTTCTCTCCTTTCAATTTAATAGGGGCCAATATTTTTTCACCACCTTCATATTTCACCACCGGCTGAATCATCATAACAGCATTTTTGCTAAAATATTTGGGAGGGAAAGTTCCGCTAACAGTAATGTCAACACTGTCTCCGACTTTTACCAACGGGTCAGGCTTAGCATTCTGGGTAGTTTTCTCCAAAGCGTTCTTAGCCATAGAGTTTACGCCACCCGGACTAAGTTTATAACGAATACCGAGCATAGCACGTACAGTAGCATCGTTGCCTCCGGTGCCATACTTCGATACAACACCATCCAGAAGGTCGGTATCAAGCCAGGTATAAGTATAATCACCATAGATATCCCAATTATCATTTAGGGCATAATTCACATTGACACCAACAGGAATCGTTAAGGCCACTTTGCGGTTTGAAATACCGCCACCGTTGCTAGAGTTATTACCACCGCTATAGCCATGTTTTGCAACAACAGAACCGGTTGTCCTATCAAGGAGTTTGGATTTCCATTGAGATTGGCCAAAACCGGCATGTGCGCCAAAGCTTACCTTACGAACTTTATATCCGGAAATTAAATTAGAAAGGTTAAGCCCCACGTTCAAGTCGGCACCATAAAAATCGGAAGTAAACCAGTAATCATGGGCGGGATTAATCATATATTTGCTTTTCGTACTTCCTGCTGCCAAAAAACCCTTGGCATATCCGCGGTTCAGACCGCCATAAACATTTATCCATGGAAGAAACTGCCAACCTACGGCAAGATATCCGGTTCCGACAAATGTATTATTTGTAAAGTCGGGTACAAAAACTGTAGAGGCAACTTCGACATGCGACCAGGAAGCTCCATATTCCACCTGTCCAAACAGGTAAGGAGAAAAACTTACTTTTGGCTTTTTCGCTGTCTTCTCGGTTTTTTGTTTATCGTTTTTACTCGAAGAAGCATTCTGAGCATAAAAAGCCAGCGGGAGAACCATCAAAATGCTCAGTACGAGCACTCGGGTTAACGAATAATATTTTTTCATTTTGTGAGGGTTATGATTATAAAATTCAAACTTCCATTATATTATATTTTTATTCTACTATAAAGACAGTACTACCTATCCGTACAACATGCAAATATACAACTTTTTTTAAATTGCATGGTAAATCAAAGTTTTTAACGATGATTTTACACAAAAGTTCTTATTTGTTTGATTTATAAATTTTAGTCCATAAATCCCACAAAACCACGCCAATACTAACTGCAACATTTAGCGAATGCTTGGTTCCAAACTGGGGAATCTCTATGACCTTATCAGCTTTTTTTACAATATCATCTTCAACGCCCCTCACTTCATTGCCGAAAACCAAAGCATATTTCTTTTTCGTATCGAGTTGAACATCCTGTAACTCAATACTTTCGTCAGCCTGCTCAATAGCGATAATTTGATAATTATCTGCACGTAATGTATCTACCGCCTGGGCTGAGGTAGCGAAATATTTCCAATCCACCGAGGCTGTAGCGCCAAGAGCGGTTTTCTGAATTTCGCGATGGGGAGGCTGTGCCGTGATGCCACACAAATATATTGCTTCTACCCTGAAAGCATCAGCAGTACGGAAAGCTGAGCCCACATTGTTGAGGCTTCTGACATTATCAAGTACTATTTTAAAAGGAATCTTGGGAGCTTTTTTAAAAGCCTGCACCTCCAGCCGACCCAACTCTTCGTTTAACAGTTTTCTCATTGTGCCTGTAAATTAATGGCAAAGGTAAAAAAGGTTTTCGGTAAATCAAATGTCTCTGAAACTCCTATATCAAACCGGAAAAACAGGAGATTCACTTTTCCGGATTCATTATGAAGAAAAAACAAAATTCTGTTTATCTTTGCCCCTCTTTAATTATACAAGAACGCATGAATAAAAATTCCATTCTCGGTTTTGTTTTGATGGCCATCATATTAGTAGGCTATTCCATCTGGATGTCGCCCTCAAAAGAGAAATTGGCTGCACAAAAAAGGAAACAGGATTCTATAGCCCTGGTTATGCAGCGCTACAACGACTCTGCCAGCCGTGCAAGAGCGTTAGCGCTGAAAAATCGAAATATCCAAAAAGCTAAAGAGCTAAAAACCAGGGAAATGACCCGGAAACAGCAGGCTGTGGCAACCAAAGGAAAGGCCTCCAATTTAGCCCGGGAATACGGCGCTTTTTCCTCCGCTACCCGTGGAAAAGAAAAATATTATATCATTGAAACCGATTTGGTAAAATACAGCATTAGTAAAAAAGGCGGCTTTATCAACTCGGTGGAATTGAAAAAATACAAAACCTGGGATCAACGCCCTCTTTACTTATTTGATTCGACTACAAGCCGCTTTGGCATTTCTTTCTTCTCCAACAACAAAGTCATCAACACAAAGCAACTCTATTTTTCGATTATAGGTCAACATTCCGGTAAAAACCGTTACGTTGTCAGTGGAAACGATACGCTCCGGTTTGTTATGCGGGTTTATGCCAACAACCTTAACGGAGAAATAGATTCCACTCGTTACATCGACTATGTTTATACCTTCAGGGGGAATAACTACATGCTGAATTTCAATATTGAAATGCATGGCATGCAGGGAATTATTCCAGCTAACATGAATTATGTGGAACTTAAATGGTACACCGACCTGCTGCAAGAGGAAAAAACTGTTGACACCCGCAACGGTGCCACCATTTATTATAAATTTTATAAGGATAACGTTGACAATCTTTCTGAGAGAAAAGACGAAGAAAAAACCATTAAGACAAATTTGAAATGGGTTTCCTTTAAACAACGGTTTTTCTCCAGCACACTGATAGCCAAACATTTTTTTAACGATGGCATTTTAAAAGTACACAAAATCAAAAAAAATCCACCCACAAAACACTACCTGAAAAGTGTGTCGGTTGATTTGACAGTTCCTTTCAATGTGCAACGTGACAAGATCATCCCCATGTCATTTTATTTTGGCCCCAATGATTTTACCACACTCAAATCCTATGGTATGCAGCTGGAGCATCAAATACCCATTGGCTGGGGCTTTTTCATCCTGGCATGGGTAAATGAGTGGATTGTCATCCCTGTTTTCAACTGGCTGGGTAGTTATGGCTGGAATTATGGTATTGTTATCCTTGTGCTTACCATTCTGTTGAAGATGGCTCTCTTCCCCATTGCATATAAGACCTACCTGTCCTCTGCCAAGATGCGGGTGTTAAAACCGGAGGTAGATGCTATAGGTGCCAAATTCCCTAAGAAGGAAGATTCCATGAAAAAACAGCAGGCTGTGATGGCATTGTATCGAAAGGCGGGAGCCAACCCGGCTTCCGGGTGTATTCCTATGCTGCTACAGATGCCTATTTTGTTTGCCATGTTTGAGTTCTTCCCCTCTGCCATCCAGCTGCGGCAACAATCTTTCCTGTGGGCCCATGACCTGTCAAGCTATGACTCCATTCTTCATTTACCCTGGAACATCCCGTTTTATGGTGACCACGTTAGTCTGTTCACGCTGCTCATGACCGTTTCAACCATCATGTACACCTACCTGAACAACCAAATGATGGGATCGCAAACACAATCTATGCCGGGCATGAAGAACATGATGTACATAATGCCCATTCTGTTTCTCGGCATCTTCAACAACTATGCTGCCGGTTTGAGTTATTATTATTTTCTGGCCAACATCATTACTTTCCTGCAGATGTATTTGTTCAAATATG
Source organism: uncultured Lentimicrobiaceae bacterium (assembly GCA_964386145.1). Taxonomy (GTDB): domain Bacteria; phylum Bacteroidota; class Bacteroidia; order Bacteroidales; family F082; genus Sulfidibacterium. Next base: position 6,876 of record CAYLSW010000062.1, read on the forward strand.
CCATCAACGAGGAGAAATTGCTCAAGCGGATAGAGCTCAATAAAAAGAAGCCGAAGAAGAAGTCAAATTTCCAGAAGCGACTGGAAGACGCGGCAAAACAAAGAAGTAACCAAAGGAGATAAGAATATTTCACAAATATCTAACCTATGTCAGTCCTGAAATGGGTGTTGGTTTTCGTCCTTCAGCTACCTGTATCAGGACTTTTGGCACAAAGCCTGCTGGTGTTGGATGACCAAAGCCGGCTTCCGTTCGTCCAACATTGACGATGTAGCCATGATTTTTGATTCTGAGCCTGGAAATGTGGTGGTACCAAACGAAAACCTGAAACCCGAAACCCGAATTTCTGTATAACGGTGAACTTGGCGTTGCCCGGTCATTTCAAAACAAAACCGATATTGAGCTGACCGCTTTCTATTCTTACTTGTATCACGCCATGGTCCGCCGCAATTTTCAGCTCAACGGCCAGGATTCTGCTTATTATGACGGCGAGCTAAGTTGTATACAGGCAATTGTAAACACCGGGTATGTAACTATTTGCGGATTTAGTATGACTGCCGATATTCTGCTTATGCCCCATCTCGGGTTGAAAGCAAAGATAACTTACATCAAAGGAAATGATGATCAGGGATTTGCTTTGCGACATATCCCCCCATACAAAATACCTCATTGGTTTATCAAAAGGTAAACTGAACCTGACGCTGGATGCAGCTTTTAACAGCCGAATCAATTATACGCATCTGGCGCCGTCCGAACGAGACAAAGCTTTCATGTATGCGAAAGATGAAAATGGCTATCCCTATGCCCCGGCGTGGTGGACAATAAATATCAAAGGCAATTATGCTTTCAGTGAGCACTTCCTGCTTACCTCCGGAATTGAAAACATGATGAATTACCGTTACAGGCCCTGTTCTTCAGGCATCAGTGCCCCAGGCGTAATTTTATCATCGCCTTGAGGTTTTCCTTTTAAGGAAGAGAAAAGTGCTTCCCGTAAGTCTCAGGAAACCGATGGCCATGACTCAGCGGTATATTACTTTCTCTCAAGGTAATAGGCCAGCGAGTGGTCTCGGATAAAGTCGCGAAAATCGCGCGTCATTTTTACTGTAATCCCATCAAAAATGCAGGTATTGAAAGGGCAGGTTGGCCGGTTTATAGGACATTTGGTTACTTCTAACTTACCTTCGATAGCTTCATAAATATTCAGCAACGTAATATCTTCCGGCTCCTTTGAAAGGAAAAAGCCACCAGCAGGCCCCCTGTGGGAACCGAGAAACCCATCTTTCACCAGTTTTTGCATCACTTTGGATATATGGAATCGTGAACTGCCTGTTCTTTCAGCAAGATGATTTACATTTATTTGCCCGTTATGCCCCTGCTGAGCAATAATAATCATTGAATGAAACCCGATGGAAACTGCTTCCGTAAGATTAACTATCTTTCCCATTAAATTGTATTTTAGTAAACAATTACCAAAAATAGATAATTTCAGGCAATGCATACTAAAAACGGACTAACAATTCCTTATTTATTCTGAATTATAAATAAGGAAATCGCACACTTAAAAATATGTCCAAAATCTTTATACTTTTGATTTTCGGATAAAAACAAGAACTATATGATTAACTTATTGCCTGTCTTAAAACAAACTCTGCTCATCACCCTTTTTGTTCTGTCCATGATGTTGATTATTGAGTATCTCAATGTCTTTACAAAAGGTTTATGGAGCAAAGGGTTGGAAAAAGACAAAAGGAAGCAGATATTGCTTGGGACTTCTCTCGGCGTAATTCCGGGATGCCTTGGTGCTTATACAGCGGTTTCTTTATTTGTACACGACATTATCGGGAACGGTGCGTTGGTAAGTGCCATGATAGCCACCTCCGGCGATGAAGCCTTTATGATGTTTGCCCTTTTTCCGAAAAAGGCACTGTTTCTAAACCTGATTATTTTTATTATTGCTATCTTCTCGGGATTACTGACGGAACGGTTTTTTAAGAAAAAATTCCTTTCTCATGCTTCCGAGAGGCATCTCCATGTGCACGAAATTCCTGAATGTAACGGATTTAGCCCAAAGGCTTCCTGGGATCAACTCAAACATATTACCCCTACCAGGGCGCTTATGCTTGTGAGTATTCTGTTTTTAGTTACTTTTATCGTGCTCGATGAGAATATTACAGGCGGAAGCTTACACGAACTTATTAAGTTGGGCGCCACAGAGCCACAAGGTTCGGATCCCATCTGGATTAAGATTACTTTTTTTAGTGTCATCTCCCTTTCAACGGCGGTCATTCTCATCGTAAACGACCATTTTCTTGAAAAACATCTCTGGTCTCACATTATCAAAAAACACTTCTCAAAAATATTTCTCTGGACTTTTTTCACGCTGTTATTTATTGCCTTGTTGATGAAGCATTTCGACCTGCATCAGCTCATTCAACAAAACATGTTCTGGGTACTTATAGCAGCGGTACTCATCGGGATTATACCCGAATCAGGCCCACATCTTATTTTCGTCATGCTGTTTGCCAGCGGAAACCTGCCGCTGAGTATTTTGCTTGCCAGCTCCATTGTTCAGGATGGCCACGGCAGTTTACCCCTGTTGGCAGAATCACGCAAAAGCTTTATAAAGGTAAAACTTATCAATATGGCAGTGGGATTTCTGATTGGCCTGATCGGACTTGGGCTGGGGATATAAAAAATAGTTATATTTGTTGAAGGAAATAACGCAAAAACAAAATTCAGGCTCATGAAAACTATCCTCATCCCGGTAGATTTTTCCGATGGCAGCTTACATTCTTGCAAATATGCCATGAAACTTGCAGAAAATCAAAAAGTGACCTTTCATCTATTCCATATTTATAACGACCAGGTCATGGTGCCCGATTCCGGTTTGCCGGAAGCTATGGATACCGATGTCTTTTTTAACAGCGACATTGTGCTGGCATTGAAAGAGCAGGCAGAGCAACAACTTTCTGAGATGGAACAACAAGTGAAAGACCTTATTAAAGCCTCCGGTCAGGACATTTCGGTGACAACTTCGCTGCAGGGAGGCGACCCGCGGTGGGAGATTACGGAAACATGCAGAGAACTGCAACCCGATTTGGTGATTATGGGAACCCGGGGAATGGGGAAAAAAGGCTTTCTTGAAGGAAGTATGGC
>CAYLSW010000063.1:0-10014 GCA_964386145.1 uncultured Lentimicrobiaceae bacterium
GCGTGCTCATCTCAAACTCGGCAGCCACTTTTTTGAAAGTATCTCCTGATTTGACAATGATCAGCCGGCGTCCGTTATTTTCCAAAACAGGGCGCCCGTACATGCTGGTTCTTACTTTGGCAAACGTAGAAACCACCGGTGTCAGATAAGCCATGGCTCTTCTGCTTTTTCTGCTTCTTCTGCCGTGCCTTGTCCCACCTTTGTCATATTTATATAAATGATATTTTTCTATGTAGTTAATAAGCAATTGTGGGTATCTCGGATTGGTAGCATAACCTGCCCGCTTCAAACCGTAGGCCCAGTCTTTGTAATCGGTTATGGGATAGCGAAAAAGGAAAGCATAACGTTGGCCTTTTGTCAGGAATTTTGAATGGTCACGGTAGGAAGCCTCAGCACTTTTGTATTTTCGAAAACAATCGTGACGAATATCATCGGTTACGTATATCCTTTTCCCGTGCCAGCCGTTATGACATTTTATGCCGAAATGGTTGTTGGCTTTTCGTGCCAGTTTGCTGTTGCCACTGCCCGACTCCAAAATGCCCTGAGCCAACGTTATGGAGGCCGGAATTTTGTACGTCTTCATATCCTTGATGGCAATATCCTTGTACCTGTTGATGTACTCCCTTGTGGTCATTTTTCTTGCCTGGCCGAAGACAGCGGGCAAAACACCTGCCATAATCGAGATAAAAAGAATAACACGAAAGTAACTTTTCCATTTTCTCATTAGGACAAAAATAAGAGAAAGCCGTTTGTATTCGGATATGTTTTGAGGCATTTGTTCACAATAAAATGTTAAACAAAAGTTTAACGGGTTTGTTGTAATTCTTTAACAGTTTTCGGGTCGGGAAAAATCCAGAACAGCGGTTGCCATAGGATATTTCCTTCTGCATCTATGCGGCGGGCGACCGGAGCGATGCCCTTTACCGTTTTGGTAAATTGCATGGTTTTCGGATTGATGTACCACGTTTCCATAAAACGTAACCGCCGGATATCCTTTATTCCGATATGCCTTATGATGAGGGTGTCTTTCATGGTGTATGGCGGCACCGGTTCTCTCACTTTTACGGCTACCGTATCAGTAAGAATATGGGCAACAGCCTGTCTGCTCAACGGTTGATAAAAATAATCATATACCTTAAACTTTCCGGAGACAGCTCCATGCAGGATAGTTTCAACCAGCTTTTCCCTCTGCGGACCGACCATGTTTTGTATCCACCAGTCGTAGTTTGGATTGGGACTTTTTATGTTGACATCATATTGAATTTTTTTGGTAATAATCTCTTCATTTTTGGTGTGACAGGATGGTAACAGCAACAAAGCCGGAAGGATGCCTGTGAGAAAAATAAACGGGAGAAAATATTTTTTCATCTGCAAAATTTCAATTATCTTTGAAGAAAGAACGAAATTATGAAAAAAATCGTATCCACAACCTGGCTTGTGCTGCTATTGCTATCGGTGAATGCGCAGACCATTCCTGCTGACCGCAGGGTTGACTGGCAGCAAATTACTAATGATTATACTTATAAAACGCCCGTGAAAGCCGTTAGTATCATGGACTTTGACGGAGTGGCGGATGGGAAAACAGATAATTCCAATGCTTTGAAGCAAGCCATAGCATCATTTCAGAACCGGGCGGGAACCGTTTTATTTCCTGCCGGTACCTATCTTTTTAACAATACAGTGACCTTGCCTGACAGTATCCAGCTGAAAGGCGACGGGTCGGATGTTACCGTTTTAAAATTTGATTTGAACCAACAGCCAAAGAATTGTATCAGCATAACCGGCACTGCCGAAAATCATTTTGTTCGCCTGAAAGGAGGCTACTCATTCGGAAGTTTTAAACTTTTGTCAGATTCCGCATCTTATTTTCATGCCGGCGATTGGGTTGAGATTTTGGAAAATAACGGAAGCTGGAACACCGTTCCCGCCGACTGGGCAAAGAATTCGGTAGGACAAATAGCCAAAGTCAAGGCCGTTTCGGGCGATACAATTATTTTGGGAAATCCGTTGCGTATCACTTATCTCGACAGTTTAAACCCACGGTTGCAACGTATGAAACCGGTAAAAAATGTTGCCGTTTCCTGCTTAAAGATTCTCAGGGTGGATAAACCCACAGAAGGAGGCGGCTACAATATTTTTATGGATTATGCTGTGAACAGTCGCCTCGCCGGGTTGGAGAGTGACACCAGTTCCGGAAGTCATGTCTATATTAGCCGCAGCGCACAAATCAGGGTGGAAGGCAATTACTTCCATCATGCTTTTGCCTATGATGGCGTAAGTACACACGGTTATGGCGTTACGCTGGCTCATCATAGCAGTGGCTGTTTGGTTGTGAATAATATTTTTGTGCATTTGCGTCATGCCATGATGGTGAAAACCGGTGCCAACGGAAATGTGTTCGCTTATAACTATTCGCGTGATCCCTTTAGAAGCGAAAGCCTCTCGGATCTGTCAGGAGATATCTCCCTGCATGGGCATTATCCTTTTGCCAACCTGTTTGAAGGGAATATTGTTCAAAATATTATCATTGACCATTATTGGGGACCTTCCGGCCCACTGAATACCTTTTTCAGAAACCGTGCCGAATTATGGGGAATTATTATGACACAAAGCGACACTACCGAGACTTCAGAGCAGAATTTTGTGGGAAATGAATGTACAAATACCAGTTTCTTTCACGGTCAGTTTACATTGAAGGGTACCAACAATTTTGTGTATGCTAACAATATTCTTGGCGTTATTATACCGGCCTCCTCGGGAGAATTGACAGATTCTTCCTATTATCTATCGGAAAAACCTGACTTTTGGGAATCGGATGAGCAATGGCCGGATATCGGCATACCGAATAAGTTGGGATCGGGTATTATTCCGGCAAAGCATCGATACGAAAATGGAGAGCTGCTCACTGTTTGTCCGGAAGAGGTAACGGCGGTGAAAGAACATCCTGCCGGGGAGGCAGCATGGCAAATCGGACCTAATCCGGTTCGTGGCAACTTGTATGTTTCCGCTCCTGCCGGGAGGTTAGGTACTTTCCGTCTCCGGATTTTCGACATGCAGGGAAAGTTGCTTTCGGCAAAAGAATATCAGCAGAGAAACGTTGTGGTTCCGTTGGATAAAAATTGGAGATCTGGTGTTTATCTGTTGGAAATCAGCTCAGGAAAGAGCCGGTTCCTGAGGAAAATAGTTTTGGAAAGAGGGTGGTAATTGTAACTTACGGTCTCATCACAACGCCGAGGTTCTTTTTCCCATCAATTTTAATGGTCAACGGGTTTTTAAATCGGATATGACGTAAAGTGTCATTCTCAAATACTGCCGGTTGACTGTCCAAATACGCCAAATCAAATACGCCATCATTCAAATAAGGGTTGATGGTAAAGTAACCCACCCGGAAAGAGGTCAGGTTTTGGAAAAAATGGGTTCCCTGGCTGGGATCAATGCGGTAATTTTTAAGTCCCGATTCCACGATAAGCCGTGCCGCCGAAATTTGCGGCCATTTTACCGGGACACCCAGCCACGGATCAGAAGATCCCCAGCGTCCGGGGCCAATGAGAATGTAATTCTTGTTCTTTTTCAGGAATTTTTTGTTCAGCTCGCCAATCATTTCGGCTGTTTTCAGGTTGTTGGATGCATCAAAAGTTTGCGGTTTTATATAGATTACATCCCGAATATCCTCAATTAATCCGTTCCCCAGTGCCGAATAGGAAAGAATGAGTACTTTGTTCTTGTTGATACTCTGGGGGTTCAAATGAACACTCTGTTCCTTGCTGGCAATGGGCCTGATTTGCAAAAGATAAAACTTTATTTTTTCTCCTTTCTTTGTGTTCATATCCACAACGAACTCTATCTCAACCGGCTTATCCATCTCTTTTGCTCCGAGCCAGAGTATTTTTTGCAAAATTTCGGCCAGCGGGAAGATGTTGTGCTTCAGGATGGGACTAAAAGTGATTAGCTTCTTCCCTTCGTAATTGTAGCCATCGCGAATAACATTATTTTGCAGGTCGTAGGTGCTGGCTATTTTCTTTATAGAACCATCTTTTTCCGCTTCTTTTATTCTGAGTTTCACCAGGTTGACACTATCGTCCACGCTGGGAACAAATTTTTCAGGGGCAAGGTCCAGCGCAAAGAAATATTTCTGGGTTTCGCGCAATGCTGCATCAGGCGTGGCCGTCTGCATAATCTTTTTTGGATACTTCGGTGAAAACCGGAGAGAAAGACCTCCGTCCACAATGTATTTTCCCAGTCCTAAAGCAATATTTGCCGTCCCGTCTTTTGGCTTTTCAGGAGGTATGGGATAATAGTCCAGTGAGCGGGTAACACCCGAAAGGGTGGGGTAGAAATAATTTCCATATTGCTTTCCACACACCTCCTGCAAGACCACAGCCATTTTTTCCTCATCAAGGACATTGGATGTAGCCTGCATGTATGCTTTGCTATCGGCAAAAAAAGCGGAAGCATATACACTTTTGATGGCCTGGTTCAGCATTTCAAATTTCTTATCCAGATTTTTTTCCGTTGAAGGAATCATATAGGTGTTGTAAATCCCGGCGAAAGGCTGATAATGACTATCCTCCAGAAGACTTGAAGAGCGTACGGCCAGTGGCTGATTCACCAGCGAAGCAATGGTAAACAGATCTTCCTGTACCGATTCAGGGAGTTTGGCGTCCAGAAAAAACTGTAATATCTGCTCATCGGTATGTACGGCGGAGAGAGCAATGGGGTAAAGCTCATTGTTGTCCATAAACTCATCGAAGGTGTCGGTACCCAGCACCACGGTTTTGGGGATGGAGATATCAATGTTGTCATACAGATGGTGCAACTCGTTACGGTTGATAAGTGAGTCGAGAAATGCCAGTCCCCGCGCTTTTCCTCCGATGGAGCCTTGTCCTATACGCGAAATGGAGAAGTACTCATCGAAAGTAGTACGGTCAAATTGGGAGATGACACCCCGCGACTTGGTAATACGAAAACTGCTTATGGAGTTAAAAATAAAATAGCGTACATCGTTGATGTTGTTAAAATCTTCGGTTGTAAAAGATTTAAAAAGTCGGGCAAGAGAAAATAAAGCTCTGGCACGAAGCCATTTGGAGAAGTGATCCCGTTCGATGTGGTAACGCAAAGACTCTTTGGGAATTTGAAATATTTTCTCCTGCAAGTCTTTCAGATTGCGGGCACGTCCTACCTCCTTGTCCGTAGCCGGATCCTTAAAAATAAAATCACCGAATCCGAAATAGTATTTGATGAAACTGCGTAGTTCGTAAGGTAGGCTGGAGGAGTTTTTATCAATGAAACCTACTCCGAGTGCTTTGGCTTTTTGTTCATTTTCCGGATCGGACGACTGAAGCAACAATGGTATAAAACGATTTTCTTTTTTAATACGTCTGAAAAGCCGTAGTCCTGCTTCAGGATCTTTTATCCCCCTGCGGGGATAGCTAATATCAGAAATAACACCCAGCAGATTGTTTCTGTACTTTCTATAAAGATACACGCCTTCTTCGTAATCGGTGGCCAGCAATATCTTCGGACGCCCCCGTGCTTTTAGCATTTTCTGATGTTCGTTAAGCCCCTCTGTAACAAAAGCTTTCGACTGCTTAAAAATGATTTTGTAAATATTTGGCAAATAACTGGAATAAAAACGAATGTTATCTTCAACAAGTATAATCGTCTGTACTCCCACTGTTTTAACATCGTGTTCGACATTCATCTTGTCCTCAATCAGCTTGATAATGGCCAACAGAAGATTGGTATTTCCCAGCCAGCTAAACACATAATCGATGTTGCTCAGGTCCAGCTTTTCAATTTTTAGACTCACTTCTCTGGAAAACGGAGAAAGGGCGACCACAGGTACAAGAGGAAATTCTGATTTTACCAAAGCCGCCAGCCTGAAAGTCCCCTTGTTGTCAAAGCTGAGCATGGAGATGACCAAATCAACCGTTTCTTCCTGTAATATTTTCATGGCTTCCCGCAACGAAGTAGCCTGAATAAACCTTGGAGGATAACGCAGGTTCAGCAACATATACTCATTGAAAATCTGCTCTTCAATACGTCCGTCTTCTTCCAGAATAAAAGCATCGTAAACGCTGGAAACAAGCAGGATGTTGTAAATACGTTTTCTCATCAACAAGCTGAACGAAGCTTCGTTGAAAAAATATCTGGAAGAAAGGTCTGTTTGTTTCGGAATCATTACCTCAGCTGTTTTTGCAAAGATACGGGAGATTTGGGAATGTGGGAATGCGACAATGCGATAATGCGATAATGTGGTATAAAACGATTTTCATAACCACCACCTGGCCATCGCCTGACCACCGTTTGACAACTGTTTGACCATTGCCTGACTATCGTCTGACCATCGTTTGACCATATTTCGCGCCGTTCCTGTAAATCTGTGTAATCTAAAATCGTTATATTTGCTTCATATAATCGACATTTATGCCTCAGGATATTCAGGAAATTTTTCGCCGGAAGATAAAACCATTGAATTTTGAACGAACGATGGGCCTGTTTGGCGCCACAACTATCGGCGTGGGGGCCCTGATGGGAGCGGGGGTCTATGTGCTGATTGGAGCGGCTGCAGGTTTTGCCGGGCCGTCGGTTATCCTGACTTATTTTGTCACCGGTATTTTGGCTTTTGTAACGACGCTTATGTTTGCCGAACTGGGTCGAATAATTCCCCGCTCGGGTGGTGGCTACACGTATTCTTATAATATTTTGGGTAGTATCGGCGGTTTTACAACCGGATGGTTTCTTGCCTTGGGCAGTATTTTTGCCTGTGGATTATATGCTATCGGTTTTGCCGAATATGCCATATCCATCACAGGAATAAATGTACCTGACTATTTAGCCAAACTTGTGGCAGTGGGAATTACGCTGCTGCTGGCAGTATTGAATGCTTTTTCTTCGGGTAAGAAAAAATTTAATCTGCAAAACTGGATTATTTGGGGAAACGTGGGCATTTTGTTGCTTCTTATTGTTTTTTCAGCTTTTCATGCCAATACCCAAAACCTGCATCCGTTTTATCCAAAAGGCTTTAGTGGAACATTCACAGCTATTTCTTTGATTTACATCTCTTTCTTTGGGTATCAGCTTATTGCAAACAATGCGGATGAAATTAAAGAACCTGAAAAAACGGTTCCAAAAGCCATGAAGTTGTCCATGCTCATCAGTATCGGGATTTATCTGTTTATCGCCGCCGCGGCGGTGATGACGGTACCGTGGAAAGAACTTGCAGCAAGTCATGCACCGTTAGTTCTCGTGGCTAACAAAAGTTTTGGCGGCAGAGGATGGCTGCTTATTTCGCTCGGCGGCATCATGGCTTCACTGGGGGCGCTGAGCAGCACCATGATTTCGCAAAGCCGGCAAATTTATGAGATGGGAAAAGACCGGTTTTTTCCCGATTTTCTGGGAAAACTTAACGTGAAAACCAAACAACCCAAGGCTGCACTTCTTATTGGGGCCGTTTTTGTAAGCCTGATTTTGCTTTCAGCTGATTTGACGTTTATTGCCAAGGCAGCGAACTTCTGTTTGTTGGTTTCGCTGTTGCCTGTTTCGCTGGCTCTCAGGAAGATATATCGAAAAAATCCGGATATGAAGCCCAAGGCAAAATGGAAGAATCTCCTTCCGGAAGTTACGCTTGTCATCAACCTCGGACTTTTGCTGACACTCGGTGTTGTTTCGCTCGCTTTTGGCCAGCAATTGTTGGTGGTAGGTGCTGCCGTTTATTTTTTCTATTCCCGTAAGCGTGAAAAACGTCGCAGAGAAGGACTGAATATTATTCTTGAAGAAGAAAGAGGTTTCTCTTTTTTCAGTCGGAATACACTGCTGGTTCCCATGTCGAATCCGGAGACCCAAAAATCACTGCTTATGCTTTCCAATACGCTGATGGCCAAACGTGGTGGCAATATTATAGTGCTGGCAGTGAAAAATGTTCCCAAAGGAAAAGATTTTTATGAGGCACTTTCCGGTGCTCAGGAGTCGCTTAATGTGATTAGACGCGGTGTGGAACTGGCTAAATTAAACAATATCAAAATGACCCCGATAATACGTGCAGCTCACAATGTAGCGAGAGGAATTGTTCAGGCCGGTGAGAGCGAAAACAGCAACCTTATTATCATGGGGTTTCCCCGCCGGAAAACTCCCGGGAAACCCAGTATCCTGAGCCAGGTAATGAAAATGTCAGTAACAGATATTGTAGTTTTAAACTTAAAAACGGCAGTAGGAAAATTTAATCCCAGAAAAATTGCGCTGTACGTAAAAAGCTCTATCGACCTGAATTTAATGCTGAACTGTGCTACTGCCGTGGCTGAAAAAAGAGATGCACGCATTGTTTTACTGAAATTTCTTCCGGTGAAACATTCCAAAAGGCAAAAGCGACAGGCGGATAAGCTGATTGTGGAAGCCATTGAAAACTTCAATTCCAGCGCTCTTTATGATGTTTCATTGATTCCTACCGATCATCCTAAAGAAGAACTCCTGAAATATTCTACCAAAGTCGATTTGCTGATTATCAGTGCCGAGCGGGGCAAAAAGACGGCAAAATCCATCGAAGAGAGCGATTCTTTCCGCATTTCCGAACAGGCCGATTGCTCGGTGCTCATGGTGAAAAGTGTGAGTAGGATGAAAAAACTGGCTGCCAAACTTTAAAACCGTCCCGATGAGTACGCCGATTAATCTCGTCAATATTTTGCCGGCCTGGAATACAAATCCTGTATCCTTCAACTTTCACGTTGCCCAAAGGAATAAATTCATGGTCAATGGATGAATCGTCTGCCACCGGCAGACTTGAATTTGCTTTTTAATAATCGAATCCTGCCCCGCTTCAAGCGTCCACGCTCGAAATTGTCCAATCCTATTTTCTCTACAGTTTAGCTCTGAGCCAATATGGTGCCGGCCTGTGCGATAGGATTGGCGTGAGAGTCTTATGAACCGGAGGAGGAACAAATAGCGTTTCATTATAATACAATAGTTCGATAATTTTTCGTTCTCGCAAAGACGCCAAGACGCAAATACTTGTTTCACAATAAGTTGCACTTATTATGAAACATCTACAACTGATTGAAAATCAGGTTAATAAAATTATTACCGGAGCATTGTAATAGATTTTCCCGCCATGCTTTCGCTCCATGCCAACCTGTGAATGGCTCAGAATTAAACTACTACTTTTTTGAGGATTCTCACAGCTTGTCGTGCCTCAGGTTTCAAACTACCCCGCTCTGTTTATTGTGTACCGGTCTCCGCCTGCCTAATGATGTCAGCCGCCGCTTTTACCCATAGCTCACTGTCGTTCAGGCTTTTCACCAGGACCAGTCTTTTGCCTCTCAGCTTGTGGAAAAGTTTATCATATCCGGCTTCTATTTCCACCAGCGTCTCCAGACAATCGGCCACAAAGGAAGGAACAGCTACAAGAATGGTTTTGGTGCCTCTCCGTGCTGCTTCTTTGATAAGTTCATCAGTAAAAGGGCTGAGCCAGTTTTTGGAGAAACGCGACTGAAAACCGACGGAATATTGCTGTTTGTCTAAGCCGAGTTTTTCGGCCAGCAACTCGGTGGCTTTGTAGCAAGTGGCTTTGTAGCAATTGTTTCCATAAGCCGGCATTTGCTTTTCGCATTGGCATTCCGCAGAAGAAATTCCCGGATGAACTTTATCAATCTGTCGCAGAGGTAGTCCGTGGTAGGAAAAGATGATGTGATCGAATTTTTCAGGATGACAGTCGGAAATATTTTTGGTAAAAGCCTCCAGGAATCCTGGATGATCATAAAATTGATTTACAAAATATAGTTTCGGGGAAGTTCTCCATTTTTGCAACTCTTTCCGGACAAATTCCAGGATAGTTCCGGTTGTAGAAGATGCATATTGCGGGAAAAGGGGGAAGATAACCAACTCGTCAAATCCCTGATCTCTGATTTGCTGCAACTTCTTTTTCAGCGATGGATTTCCGTAACGCATGGCGGTAAAAACCTGGTAATTTTCTCCAAGAACAGGTCGAAGTTTGTCAGCAAATTTTTCTGTGTTCAGCAACAG
>CAYLSW010000064.1:0-3407 GCA_964386145.1 uncultured Lentimicrobiaceae bacterium
GCTGGCGCGAATCCAGCGACAACAAATATTTTTCTTCTCTTCCTTCTATTTTTATACGTATCTCACTGCTGTCCTGAATAACGATGGGACGCACTGTTAAATTGTGTGAAGCAATAGGGGCAATGACAAAATTCTCCGAACCGGGAGTTAAAATGGGTCCGCCCACACTCATCGAATAAGCTGTGGAACCGGTGGGTGTGGCAATAATCAGCCCGTCGCCCCAATAAGTGTTCAAAAAAAGACCGTTTACATAAACGTGGACAGTAACCAACGATGTGTTATTGTTACGATATATGGTAAAATCGTTTAACGCAAAATTTAACTTACCGAAGATATTGTTGGGCTTTTCCAGCTCCAGGAGTGTTCGCCGGTTGAGACTGTAATTGCCTGCATAGATATGATCAATGGCCTTCTTCATCTCAAGCCTTGACACACTGGAAAGAAAACCAAGCCTCCCCAGATTAATACCCAAAATGGGTACTCCCAAATCGTGGACATAAGGTATGGCATCCAACAAGGTCCCATCACCACCTATAGAAAACAAAAAGTCAAGGTTCTCAATATCTTTTGATTGGCTGAAAACACCAGGTTTTTTTGTAAAATTAATATGGCTTTTAATGCGGTCGTAATAGCTTTTATATACGGAAACCTGTGCACCTTTTCGATCTAATTCATCAAAAAGCTGCTGAACATAAGACGTCTGTTTCGGGTCAAACTGTTTACCAAAGATAACAATTTTCATGTAAAGTGGTCTTGTTTACGTGCAAATGTAGGTTAAAAAATAATAATTTAGCACATGTTTTTTTACCTGTTGCCTGCAAAAACTTTTATGAAAATGATGAGGCAGGCTGTAATGCCGGTATTGCAGGCTTTTGAGGATGTTAAGATAGAAAAACGCCGGACAAAAGCGAAAAAAAATTTTAATTTTTTTTCGCTTTTGTCAACGGTTGTCATTAATTCAGGTTAATCTATGAAGAAGCTGTTCTTTTTTGCTATTTCTGTTTTTTTCGTTCAGTCTTTGAAAGGGCAACAGGTTCGGGTCGACAGCCTTTGCCGGCAGGCTTACGGCGAAATAATGTCGCTTCGTTTTGCGCCGGCCCGAAAAATTTTAGAAACAGAGAAGCAACTTTATCCGGAAAATGTTTACGTGGACTATCTTGAAAATTATATTAATTTTTTGCATGTATTCATTGGCGAAGACATGAGAGTGTTTGATACATTGTCCGAAGATTACGGGATGCACTATGACCGGGTAGAGAATCTTTCCGATACTGGTCGCTATAAAAATCTGTTGCTTGCAAACATGAATTTGCAACAGGCTTTTGTCCGGCTTAAATTCGGACAATATTTCTCAGCTGCCTGGGAAATAAACCGCGCCTACCGTATGGTGACGGAGAATGTGGAACGTTTTCCGGATTTTATTCCTGACTTCATTACTATGGGCATTTTGCATGTTATGATTGGTCTGGTCCCTGATAAATATGGCTGGATGCTAAAAATTATTGCCATGAAAGGCAGCGTGGAGCAAGGGAAAGCTGAACTTTATCGGGCACTTGATAATACAACCAGGAACTCGCCGAATGCTTATTTGCACAGTGAAGCCCTGTTTTACCTCGGATTTATCGAATTGAATCTCTCACCCGACAGGAAGGCACTCGACAAGCTTCTAATATACCTTGGCCGGACGGATAACAAAAATCTATTAATGGGTTTTCTGAAAGCGGATGTCCATATTCGATACGGGCAAAATGACCTGGCGCTAAAATTGCTTGACAGCCTTCCGCACAGTTCCGGATATTTCCCCTTTTATTACCTCCGTTACTTAAAAGGCGGGTGTTATCTGAGAAAGTTGGAATCAGATTCCGCTATCCTGTCTTTCCGCTCTTTCCTAAAAGATTTCAAAGGGATAAATTATATTAAAGATGCCTGGCGCAAAAGAGCATGGGCTGCTTTGTTGCAAAACAAAACGAAAAGATATCAGCAGTTAATGGATTCGGTGAAAGTGTATGGAACCACCAAAGTGGGAGCTGATCAGGAAGCGTTGGAGGAGGCCAATTCGGGTATTATTCCAAATACAAATCTCCTCAGGGCACGCTTGTTGTTTGATGGCGGTTATTATGCCCGTGCCAAAACTATTCTTGACACCATGGAGACCCTCCGCCTGACAAAAGACGGGCAAATTGAGCGTGTTTATCGTTATGCCCGCATTGCCCAGCGGCAAAGGAATAATCCGTTAGCTAAAAAGGAGTATCGCCAAACCATTATCATAGGAAACCTTTCTCTACGCTATTTTGCTGCTAATGCCGCACTGAAACTGGGTGAAATTTACGAATCGGAAGATAGCCTGACGCTGGCAAAGAGTTTTTATGAAAAATGTCTTGACCTCAATTTTGACGAATACAAAAACAGTATCCATGGCAAAGCTAAAGAGTCGTTATTGAGAATTCAGGGAAAATAACCTGTTACAATCGATAACCAAAACTGAGGACAACGGATTGATTATGAAAGGTGTTTCTTGACGGATTAACCACGATATCTTTTGTTCCGTAGAAATAGTAATCTTTGTTCATTTTGGAATAAACGTAAGCCACATCGATGGTAAGACTATTATTAATATGAAGTCCCAAACCTCCAGAAACAGACTGCCGCATGCCATCATTCAGTTTACGTGCATAAGGGCTGCCGTAAACGGCATAACCGGCCCGGATATCTGCCATTCCAAAACGCCATTCGGTTCCCACGCGAAAGTTATTTGTCGAGTGGAAATATTTTTGAATATTCCCGTTCTCTGAGAGATAGTCGTAATTGGTTGATTTGAACCTGGCATTGGCATAATTAAGGTATTCATATTCAAACGAGATACTGCCTCTGTCAGCAATGATAAGACCCGCATCGGCCAGAAATTTCATAGGCGTACTCAGCTTATACTGGTAGGTTCCAGTCGGAGAGGAGACCGAGGCGGGACTTGTCCACTCCAGATTGGCAAAAGTAGTGGTGTACCATACGTCGCGCATGTTGAAATACCATGTGGGTGAGTGATAAGCCACGCCTACGCGTAACCATTTCACAGGCTGAATAATAAGGCCAATCTTGATGTTTACTCCGGAGCCTCTTGTCTCCAGATTTTGGTTAAATTTCCAACTCTTAAAATAGGGAATGGTATCTGCCGCATCATATTCGGAATAAGATGAAGTACTTGAGTAACGCAGCGCATCAATGCCGATGGTGGCGCCAAGGAAAAGGAAATCATTGTAATTGGCGGAAAAAGAGAAATACCATTCGTTTATTGCTCCTCTGGTTTGCAGTCTTTCGCGCTGATAGGTTCCCCCAAAAGGGACAGAACTGTAATACCAGTCCGGATAACCCGGTATGGTATCAATAAGATAGAGTTGCCATGCCGGATTTAA
>CAYLSW010000064.1:3507-10007 GCA_964386145.1 uncultured Lentimicrobiaceae bacterium
GGAATAATAATCTGCTCTGAAGAGACCCATTCCTGCCGGGTTGGTAGCTGAGGTGGAGAGGTCGGCACCCAGTGCGCCAAATGAGCCTCCCATAGCCACGCTCCGGGCCGTACCTTCATAAAAATTTTGTGAATAACGCAATGCATCATCTGCAGTTTGGGCAGAAACCGAAAATGTGAATAATATAAACGCTGTTATGACAAATAACTTTTTCATAATGACGAAATTTTTTAATACCTTAAATAAAAAACTTTTATGGATTTTAGTGTCTTATTCCTCCTGAGCCGGAACCTCCTCTGTTTCCTCCTCCTCCGGAGCCTGATGTTGTTCTTGATCTGGTAGGAGCCGAAAAACTACGTGTAGGGGCACTAAAACTTCTTGTGGGCCTGGATATGGAAGATTTTCTAACCGGTGCACGGAAATTATTGGGAGAAAAGAAAGAACGGGAAGATGTATTGTTAATCCTTACGCCTGAACGTGTTCTTCTACTCCGATAAACTGATTTCCGGGGACCTGCCGAACGGTAAACATTTTGCCGGCGTATGGCTTGCTGTCGTGGATAAACGGTTCTCGTACCTGTTCTTCTGTATTCGGACTTTGACGGACGGGCCGGAGCACGGTAAAATTCTTTGCTGCTGCGTGTGGAGCGTGACTCCAGGCTTTGATATTGTTTTGGCTTTTGAAATCTGGGCCTCGGCATGTTTTCTTCCCGTCGGTAGGCAGGAGGCTTACGGTAGCCCTCAGCAGACCGGTTTCTTGATTCAGAAATACCGAATTTTGAGCTTCTGCTACCATCAGGGCTTTTTCGTACAGCACTTCCACCAGGTTTGTTCAGTCTGCCTCGTCTCTGCATATCTTCCAAACGCTTTTTGGCCATTGCAGCGTTATAGCGCATGGAACCTACCGGTCTGTTGTTGTTGCCATTGGGCTTCAGCATCTTTCCATTCCGACCTCTGGGGTTTACAGGAACCCGTTTCCGGGAAACCGTTCCTGGAATGTCGGCATTATGGGTGGCAGACTTTACACCGTGATTAGAGTAAACACCCGAACCTCCCGAAGTACCGCTGCGAGGTACGGAAGAACCGCCTCCTCTGTTTATTCTTGGCCGGTAAATACCACCCCTGCGTCCGTTGTCAGAAAAACCGGGATAATAAGGTGAGTAATAACCTACGCCCCAGCCGGAATAATAAGGCGAATAATAACCACCGCCCCAGCCGGCGTATCCCAAATCATAATAACCACCGCCCCATCCATAGCCCGGATAGCCCCAACCGTAACCCGGGTAGCCCCAGGCGTAGGAGGAGAGGCCCCAGCCGTAAGAAGGAAAACCCCAGCCGTAAGAAGGGAAACCCCAGCCGTAACCTAAACCAATGTTCCATCCATAGTTATAACCAAAACCAAAAGACCAGCTGGAACCGAAATAAGGACTATCAAAGCCAAGATTATAGGAGAAACTCGGCGCAACAATTGTGGTTGTATTGCTTTGTCGGCTGCTATCCTGAGCTGCCTGGTCTGTATAATGGTTGTCTTTATCATTCAAGGTTGTATCGTTTGACTGATGAAATCTTTTCAATTGGGCTGAATAATTTACATCGTATTTGTCGCTCGAAGTTGTCTGCCCTGACGACTGGCTGATATTTTCAACCTTACCCTGCCGGTATCCGACATTGTCAGCCTGCTTTGTTTTCTGTTGCTTTGTAACGGAAGATGAAACGACATTGGCAGTCGTTACTTTAGCGGTTACATTGTTGTGAGGAGTTGTGGAGTAGTAAACATCATCCTGAGGAACACTTTTTGTAGTGCTGCAGGCTGTAATAAAAACGAAACTGAGGATTACAGCGCTAAATAGTATATATTTTATCTTCTTCATGGCGATTAATATTGTGCTTCAATAAACATTGTTTATTTTTGCTGTT
Source organism: uncultured Lentimicrobiaceae bacterium (assembly GCA_964386145.1). GTDB lineage: Bacteria > Bacteroidota > Bacteroidia > Bacteroidales > F082 > Sulfidibacterium. The sequence goes on from CAYLSW010000064.1 coordinate 5,424, forward strand.
CATTAATTAAGTTGCAAAGACTATACCAAAATATCAAAATGGCAAAAGAACTTACAAGCAGGAGTGAAAATTATTCGCAGTGGTACAACGATCTGGTTGTAAAAGCAGGATTGGCTGAAAGCTCAGCTGTCCGGGGTTCGATGGTAATAAAACCTTACGGCTATGCCATCTGGGAAAAAATGCAAAGGATTCTGGATGATAAATTTAAAGAAACCGGTCACGAAAACGCCTATTTTCCGCTTTTTATTCCCAAATCATTTTTTAGCAAAGAGGCTTCCCATGTGGAAGGTTTTGCCAAAGAGTGTGCCGTGGTTACCCACTATCGCCTGAAAAGTGATGGAAAAGGCGGCGTGATGGTTGACCCTGATGCCAAACTGGAGGAAGAACTGATTGTACGTCCCACTTCCGAAACCATTATCTGGGATACTTACCGCAGATGGGTTCAGTCCTATCGCGATTTACCGTTGCTCATCAACCAGTGGGCCAATGTGGTGCGCTGGGAGATGCGAACGCGTCTGTTTTTGCGTACGACTGAGTTTCTGTGGCAGGAAGGTCATACGGCTCATGCCACCCGCGAAGAAGCCATACTGGAAGCGGAAACTATTTTGAAAATCTATGCCGATTTTGCTGAGAATTACATGGGCGTTCCGGTTTTGCAGGGTGTGAAATCTGCCAACGAACGCTTCGCCGGTGCCGTAGAGACTTATTGTATAGAAGCACTGATGCTGGATGGAAAAGCATTACAGGCCGGCACCTCGCATTTCCTCGGTCAAAATTTTGCCAAAGCTTTTGATGTAAAATACCTCACCAAAGATAACCGTCAGGAGTTTGTCTGGGCCACCTCGTGGGGCGTATCCACCCGACTCATCGGCGCACTCATCATGGCACACTCCGATGACAACGGATTGGTGCTGCCACCGAAACTGGCGCCTATTCAGGTGGTGATTGTTCCTATTTTCAGGAAAGCCCACCAGCTGGAAGCTATTTCCGAAAAAGCGATGGAAATTGTGAATGCGCTGAAAGCAAAAGGTATTTCGGTGAAATATGATGATCGCGACACCCAAAAACCCGGCTTTAAATTTGCCGAATGGGAGCTGAAAGGGGTTCCTGTTCGTCTTGCTATCGGCCCGCGCGATATGGAAAACGGTACCGTTGAAATAGCCCGTCGCGACACCTTGGAAAAAGAAACTCTGCGTATGGAAAATATTGCAGACAAAATAGAAAATCTGCTGAAACTGATTCAGCGAAATATATATCAAAAAGCGCTGGACTTCAGAACGGAAAATACATTTACGGTGGATACCTGGAACGATTTTAAAGCACAGATTGAAGAAGGTGGCTTTGTGTGGGCACATTGGGACGGGACTCCCGAAACTGAACAAAAAATTAAAGAAGAAACCAAAGCCAGCATTCGCCTGATTCCGTTGGATGGCAAAATTGAACCCGGCAGATGTATCTATTCCGGTAAACCTTCGGAAAGACGTGTGGTTTTTGCAAAAGCATATTAATAAGGTGCACTTACCTTAAATTTATTATCGTGGAAAACAAAAACTTTGGTGCTGCCAAACAGAAAAAACTGAAAGCTTTTGAACGACTGCTTGATATTATGGATGACCTGCGCACAGGTTGCCCGTGGGATAACGAACAAACGCTGGAAAGTCTCCGGCACCTGACTTTAGAAGAAGTTTACGAACTCTCTGATGCCATTCTGGATAAGAATATGGATGAAATCAGGGAAGAGCTGGGTGATTTGATGATGCATCTGGTGTTTTATGCCAAAATAGGAGAGGAGCAACAGGCATTTGATATACGGGACGTGCTGGAAGGAATTTCCGAAAAGCTGATTTATCGCCATCCACATATTTATGGGGGTGTGGAGGTAGCTGATGCAGACGAAGTTGCCGACAACTGGGAAAAGCTGAAGCTGAAAGAAGGAAAAGAATCGGTACTTTCAGGTGTGCCCCAATCGCTGCCTCCATTGTTGAAAGCCTATCGCATGCAGGAAAAAGTAAAGGGTGTTGGTTTTGAGTGGCGGGAACGCGCCCAGGTTTGGGAAAAAGTGGAAGAGGAGATGAACGAACTGAAAACCGAAGTGGAACAAAACACCTCAAAAGATAAAATTGAAGAGGAATTCGGTGACTTGTTCTTTGCTCTTGTTAATTATGCCCGTTATGTGGGTATCAATCCGGACGATGCACTGGAACGTACCAACCGCAAATTTATTAGTCGCTTTCAGTATATCGAAACGCAATCGGCCAAAGAAGGCCATAATCTGACAGATATGACCCTCGAAGAAATGGATGCTTACTGGGACCGGGCGAAAGAGAAAGAGTAGAACCTTCCGAATCATTCCGGTTTTTATTCCACAACCTTACAGCTATAAAAAAATATGGCTAATTAGTCGTTCGTTGATAATACCCGGCAGAGGAAAAGTTTTCTTATGTTTGAGGTTTCATTTTACAAGCAATCTTTCCGGCTAATGAAATTCAACAAAGCTATTATCTCCCTGTTCTTTATTTTGGTTTTTTCTGCTCAAGTGTTTGGGCAACAGTATAGTCTGACGGAATCATTTTCCCGGTATTCGTATAAACCCAATAAGGAATATTTTAAATCCTATTGGACGGCGATTAAGAAGACAGCTACCGGACCTGCCCGCTGGGGGAAAAAGGAGTGGATTGGCTTTGGTGGAGTTGTTGTCGGGGGAACGGTGCTTTATATTTATGATGCACAAATCAGAGATTTTTTTCAGGCACATCGTACAATTGCTACCAACAATGTTTCAAAATACGGTTTTGAACCCTGGGGAAGCGGGTATTATACCCTTCCTTTACTTGGTGGCTTTTACCTTTATGGTCTTTCTGCCAATAATACAAAAGCAAGGCAGGTGGCCATGGCCGGAACACAGTCTTTTATTATGGGCGGCCTAAGCGTGGAGGTGCTGAAGGTTTTGTTTGGCAGGCACCGGCCCTATCAGGATGTTCCACCCAACTCCAAAAGGTGGACGGGTCCTTTCGGTTCGTTAGACTTTAATTCTATGCCTTCCGGCCATACCACGGTGGCTTTTTCGGTGGCAACCGTCTTTGCCTCCGTTTATAAAGACAAGCCCTGGGTAGGCGTACTTTCTTACGGAATTGCAACCGGCGTAGCCCTTTCGCGGCTCAACGACGACAAACACTGGGCTTCCGATGTTTTTATCGGAGCAGCTCTGGGCTTTGCCGTGGGAAAAACGGTTTACCATATCATGGAAGGACATACCAACCTGACGTTGGGGATATCCAATACGGGAGGTATTGCTTTGGCATATCACCTTTAAAAACAGTTGACCGGCAAAAGCTTATTACTTAAAAATCAAAGTATTCCAGGGAAAAGTGCTTTTCTTCCCTTGGGATAATTGGGAAAATAACGATGATACCAGCGATGATGATCCAATGCGCGCGGGAGAAGATTGGCTACGGTCCACAAAGCAAACGAAAAAGCCGGCAGACACCAGGCCATCAGTGCCCATCCGCTCCATTCTATAATCTCTCCCATGAGGTTGGGTGACGAAACTTTTTCGAATAATCCGCCATAAGGGATATAATATCCTTTTTTTCCTCCTTTTCGGAGATTTAAAAGCGCCTGATCGGAGGAGATATTGATGTACATCCCGGTGAAAAACAAGACGCTTCCCAAAATAAACTGCCAGCTCCAAAACCATGAAACAGCGTAAACCGGGCTGAGTGTGCCAAACCAGTAACCATTGAAAAACCCGTTGGAGAAATTGAATAATAGTGCCAGTAGTACAATCATCCAGGGCATCTGCTTCCCGTTTTCGCGTAAGCGGAAAGGAAAAATAAAAATCCGGTTGAAATAATGCAGCATAAACAAACCGTAAAAAACATAAACGGGAGCTGTTTTTACGGCGTGACCATGGAAGAAAAACCAGGAAAAGATAACCGCCACCGGCAGCTCCATCAGAAACCATCCAAGCCGGTTATTTACCATAGGCCCCCACGTATTGCGCGTGTGCCTGCCGTAGGGAACGGTAATCCGTAACAAAACCGGAAAGATGACAATGGCCATGGCCATCCAGGTAAAAAGCAGTTTTTCATAGAGTGTTTCCGGAATCATCGGTCAAATGTACTGATGTTTTTTAAACCATTCCAGTGTGTCGGCCACGGTTTCCTCTAACGGACGGGGAGAAAAGTCAAGAGCCTTGCGGGCTTTATCATGGCTGATCTGCTTGTTTGACGACCGGAGAATCGCCAGACTTTCGCGCGTGTACAAAGGATGCTGTTTTTTCAGTTTGGCATAAACCGCCATAAACGGAACTCCTATGCGCGCCAGCCAAAAGGGGAAAACAGACAGCCGGCATTTTTTGTTTCTGTGGACACAAATCATTTCGGTAAGGCGCTCAAGACTTTGCCATTGTCCCGAAAGAATATAATGTTCGCCGGCCTCTCCTTTTTGTATGGCCGTAATGGCCGCCTGTGCCACATCGCGTACATCCACCCAGTTGTAACCTCCGGGAACCAATCCGGGCAACGTGCCTTTGTAAATTTTCAGGACAACCTGTCCGAGATAGGAAGGCTTGAAATCGAACGG
>CAYLSW010000065.1:0-9680 GCA_964386145.1 uncultured Lentimicrobiaceae bacterium
AAAGACAAATCAGAATGTACGCAATTGTTAACATAGCCGGGCAGCAATTTAAGATCGAACAGGGTCAGGAGATATTTGTTCACAGACTTGAAGGTGAAGAAGGTGCTAACGTAGAAATCGACCAGGTTTTGCTGGTAGAAAATGACGGCAAAGTAAACGTTGGGATGCCCAACGTGGATGGTGCAAAAGTAAATGTAAAAATTCTTGCTCACATGCGGGCCGATAAAGTGAAAGTCTTCAAGAAGAAAAGAAGAAAAGGCTATCAGAAAGAGACTGGTCATCGCCAGGACCTGAGTAAAGTATTGATTGAAAAAATTACTTTATAACGCAAAAAAATTTAGAAAATGGCTCATAAAAAAGGAATGGGTAGCTCCCATAACGGGCGCGAATCTGAAAGTAAGAGATTAGGGGTGAAAATCTATGGCGGACAGGTTGTCAACTCAGGCAACATAATTGTTCGTCAGCGTGGAACTGTCCATCATGCCGGACTGAACGTGGGAATGGGGAAAGACCATACCCTCTTTGCTCTGAGAGACGGCGTTGTTGAATTTCGCAAAAGGAGAAACAATCGCTCTTACGTGAGTGTAATGCCTCCGCAGCCGCAGCCGCAGGAAGCAAATTAACTAACAGTTGAAGAATAAAAAAGCCCGGCATTTGCCGGGCTTTTTTTATTAAGAGACAATCCGGATTAAGCTACAGCTGCCTTTGCAGGACAATACTCCGGTAATAATTTTATTAACCTGATTTTCAATTAGTTGTAGATGTTTCACAATAAGTGTAACTTATTGTGAAACAAGCATTTGCGTCTTTGCGAGAACGAAAAATTACCGAACTATTGATAGGAGAAAATTCTAAGAAAATAAAACGGGTTCCCTAAGTTTGATTATTTTTGCGTGAAACTAAATAAATGAAGACAAAAGAAGAAATTGTAAAAGACTGGCTGCCGCGATATACCGGTATGCCCCTTGAAACATTTGGGAAATATATCCTGTTGACAAATTTTACCCATTATCTCGAACTGTTTGCTAAATGGCATAATGTGGAAATACACGACCGCAGCCGTCCGATGCGGGCCGCAACTTCCGGTGATATTACTATGATAAATTTTGGAATTGGCAGTGCTAACGCTGCCACAATCATGGATTTACTCTCTGCTATTGGACCGAAAGCAGTTCTTTTTCTTGGGAAATGCGGCGGATTAAAAAAGAAAAATGCAGTAGGAGATCTTATTTTACCTATTGCAGCCATCAGAGGAGAGGGCACTTCCAATGATTATTTTCCCTCAAAAGTTCCGGCTTTGCCTGCATTTAATCTGCAAAAGGCCATCTCAACAACTATTCGTGATTTCTCACGTGATTACTGGACAGGTACCGTTTTTACTACCAACCGTCGGGTTTGGGAACACGATCAGAAATTTAAAAAGCTATTGCGCAAAACGCGAAGTATGGCCATTGATATGGAAACAGCTACTATTTTTACTGTGGGTTTTGCCAACAAAATCCCCACCGGTGCACTGTTGCTTATTACCGACCAGCCGATGATTCCCGAGGGTATAAAAACCTCCGAGAGCGACCGTAAAGTAAATGAACAGTTTGTGGAAATGCACGTTAAAATCGGGATTAAATCACTGGAACAATTGATAAACAGAGGTCTAACCGTTAAACATTTAAGATTTTAAGCCCTTTGAATGCAAGTGAAATTTTCGATGCTTTAAAAAAGAAAATCTTCAGTCCTGTTTATTTTTTTTATGGGGAAGAGCCCTTTTATATCGATGAGTTGACCGGCTACATGGAGAAAAATGTATTAGATGATGCCTCCGGAGAGTTTAACCGGACCATCGTTTACGGGCTGGATGTAACTGCCCGCGATGTGGTAGATCTGTCGCGTCGTTTTCCCATGATGGGTAATTATCAGCTGGTTATCGTTAAGGAAGCCCAGAATATTCAGAATTTTGACTTGCTGATAGATTATTTTGATAAACCTTCGGAAACGACTATCCTGGTTATCAATTACAAATACAGGAAGTTAGACAAGCGCAAAATGCTTTACAAAAGGCTGTACAAGTCGAAAAAGGTAGTGCTCTTTGAGTCTGCACGGGTTTATGAGAATAAAGTTCCTGTCTGGATTTCTGAACGGGCACACATGCTCGGGCATACCATTACGCCCAAGTCGGAGATGATGCTGGCTGAGTTTCTCGGAACCGATCTATCCCGAATTAATAACGAGTTGAACAAGTTGACTATTAACTTGCAGCCGGGCCAGTCCATTACTGAAGATATGATAGAACGTTATATCGGGATTAGCAAAGATTTTAATGTTTTTGAACTTCAAAAGGCGCTGGGTAAAAGAGATGTTTTCCATGCGTTGCGTATTATTCAATATTTTGAAGCTAATCCCAAACAAAATCCTTTGCAGATGGTGAATGTCCTGCTATACACCTATTTTATGAAGGTACTCTTGTATCATCAGCTGAAAAATGAAAGTAAAAACACCATAGCGTCAAAACTTGGCATTTCCCCTTTTTTTGTGGATGATTATCGTGTAGCAGCACAAAACTTCAGTTCTGTCAAAGTTAAGGAGATTATTTCGGGTATTCGCGGACTTGACTTAAAGAGCAAGGGTATTGGCGCTGTTGATGCCACCTCATACGGTCCCCTGAAAGAATGGGTATTCAGGGTTGTCTCCTAAGCTGACCCCTCCTTAATTCTTGAATATTCGATTAATAGTTGCAGTGTATTTTTTATGAATATAGGCCCGTTTCAATTTGAGATTAGCCGTTATTTCGCCGGTCTCAATGGTCCATTCGTGGTCGAGTAATTCAAATTTTTTGATTTTTTCCGTATCGCCAAAATACTGGTTATAAGTACTTACCTCTTTCTTGAAGCGTGAAATAATTTCCTTTTGAAGAATGGCGGATTTGCTTTCACCAAAGGTAAGATTTTTCTCACGACACCAGCTCTCAAGGTATTCAAAGTCGGGAACAATCAGGGCAGCGGCAAATTTATGATTTTCGCCTATGACAATCAATTGATCAATGAAAGGTGATTCTTTAAATTTGTTTTCAATTAGCTGGGGAGAGATGTATTTGCCCATAGATGTTTTAAATATTTCCTTTACCCGCCCGGTGATTTTCAGTAAGCCGTTTTCATCAATCATACCACGGTCTCCGGTATGCATCCAGCCTTTGGTGACAGTTTCCTGGGTAAGTTTCGTGTTTTTGAAGTATCCGACCATGACGCTGCTGCCTTTTACGAGAATTTCTCCTTGATCGGAGGTCTTAACCTGAAGATTTTTCAACGGAACACCCACCGTTCCTACTTTACTTTCGCCCGGGTTAAAAGTGTTCAGGGCAATTACAGGCGAAGTTTCGGTCATGCCGTAACCTTCTAGCAGGGGAATGCCGGCCGTATTGAAAACTTTAATCAGACGAGGCTGAATGGCAGCACCACCGGAGACAACGACGCGCATGTTTCCACCGAGAGCTTCCCGCCATTTGACATAGATAAGCTTATCAAAGAATTTTCGTTTGACGTGATAAAGCGGGTTCTTAATACCATATTCAAACTGGTCGCCCAGGGCCACCGCCCTGAAAAACAACCAACGGGGAATTGGTGTCAGATTTCTCCCTTTGGCCAGTATCTTGTCATAAACTTTTTCCAGTAACCGGGGAACCGTTGTCAGGATATGTGGTTTTATTTCCTGAATGTCCTGTGCGATGGTTGCCATATTTTCTGCATAATAAATGGAAACCCCGAGATAAAGTAAGATGTAGATGTTTGTGCGCTCATAAACATGGCAAAGCGGGAGGTAACTTACCACACGCGATGTTTGATCCACAGGAAACACATGATACAGGTTCATAACGTTGCTCAGAATGTTCTTGTGCGAGAGCATAACACCCTTGGGATTGCCGGTGGTTCCGGATGTGTAAATAATAGTGGCCACCTCCTCAGGCTGTATTCCCGCCTTGGTCTTTTCCAAAATTTCAGGATTGGCATTTTCCTTTCCCAATTCAATAAGTTCCTGTAAATGTGGGACTTCGTCAAAATCTTTAAATGTGTAAACGCCTTTTACATTGGGAGTATCCGGTACGATGTGTTTGATTTTCCGGAAGAGTTCCCTGTCCGAAATAAAAATGTATTTTACTTCTGAATGTTTTAAAATATATCGGTAATCGTTTTCGCTGATAGTAGGATAAATCGGAACATGAATAGCACCAATTTGCAGGATAGCCATGTCGGTGATGTTCCACTCCGGACAGTTGGGTGAAATGGTTGCAATCTTATCGCCTTTCTTTACACCAAGTTTAAGCAAACCGTAACTAATGCTGTCAACAAGTTCACGAATGGTTTTAATGTCATATTTTACCCATTTCCCGTTTTCTTTTCCGGCCAGGACATCCTCTTTGGGTTTGAAAGAAGTTTCGTAATAGGGAAGAATATCAAAAAGGCGTTTAATCTCCATGGTTTTTGTTTTGGTTAAAAAAATATTGTCAGTTCCTTTAAGTTTCATTTTTTGTTTAGAACCATTGTACTGGCTTGAGCTGTAGGCATAATGACCAGATCGTTTATGTTGGCATGGGCTGGCAGCGTGGTGGCAAAATAAGCTACAGTGGCAATATCTTCGGGATGCAGTGGCTCAAAACCTTTGTAAACTTTACGGGCTCTGTCTTCATCGCCTTTAAAACGTACCACCGAGAATTCTGTTTCCACAGCGCCGGGGGCAATTTGGGTAACTTTTATACCCTGTTTCACAGTGTCGATGCGGATACCTTTGGTCAGCGCATCAACAGCAAATTTTGTGGCGCAATAAACATTTCCAAAAGGATAAACCTCTTTCCCCGCAACGGAGCCGATGTTGATAACGTGGCCTTTTCTGCGTTCAATCATCCCAGGCAATATGGCGCGCGTGACATAAAGAAGTCCTTTTATGTTGGTGTCAATCATGCGTTCCCAGTCATCGACTTCTCCGTTTTGAATAGTGTCCATTCCCGCGGCAAGACCGGCATTGTTTATCAGAATTCCAATTTCAGCCCACTCTTCCGGTAAGTTTAGTAGTGCATTTTTTACCGCATTATTGTCTCTGACATCAAATGTGAGAGGAAGGACTTTCATGGAATAATCCCGTTCCAGTTGCTCAGAAATGTTACGCAATCTTTCGTTGCGTCGTCCGGTGATAATAAGATTATGGCCGTATTCGGCGAATTTCCCGGCACAGGCGAGGCCGATTCCGCTGGTGGCGCCTGTAATTAAAACAACATCTTTCATGGAATTATGAATTAAAAAAGCAGCCAAAGGTATGAAAAATATAAAACTGACTTTAGGCCTGAAGATTTGGGTTTATCCGGGAAGGAATGTTCATCTTAATATAAAACAATGCATTATGTAAAAAGATGGTGTAGTTGTTATGAGTATTCGCCGGTCTCTTTTTTCCATGGGGACGATTATATAAGAGAACTAAAGAGTACAAAGGAGATAAAAACAAAAAACCCCGACAAAACCGGGGTTTTTTGAATGGACAATTACAGCTTATCTCTCTGCAAACTGCAACAAAACCTTATCATCAGTTTGCGAGTGATATGTTCAAGGTCTCCACCCTGAAAACACTTTGTAAATATCAGTCAAAAAAAGGGGATTTTTACATTTTTGACAAAGAATATACGTGATATTCTTAGGATAGCATAACCATAGAATGGTTTTTAGCCGTTTAAAACGTTTGCAAAACGGTTCTTCATCTAAGGGTTTCCCTTAGAAAATATTCTAAAAGGGGGGATGATTGAATGAAAAAGAATAATTTTCTTCAAAATGAACGCTGTAATCAGTCTGTAAAAAGTCAGGTAGAGTAATTATTAGCAGGTACCTCTTTCGATAAGTTGGGTTTTGATAAGGAGATGTTTTGGAGTAAAGTCAACAGAGTCCAGTTCAATACGGTTCAACAACATTCTGGCTGCCTTTTTCCCCATTTCAAAACCAAACTGATCCACAGTGGTCAGTTCCGGATCGCAGATGGAAGAACTCAGGCTGTTTTCAAAGCCAATGATTTTGAGGTCGTCCGGAATAGAAATTCCCAGTTTTCGCGCGGCTTTCATGGCTCCGATAGCAGTCATGTCGTTTACGGCAAAAAGTCCGTCAGGAAAGTCTTTCTTCTTGAAGATACTTCGTGATATTTCAATGGCATCCTGGTAGGTATCGCATGAATAAACCAAATCCCGGTTGAAAAGTATTCCTTGTTTTTCCAGTGCATCCCTGTATCCTTTCAAGCGATTTTGGCCAATAAGCAGATGTTGCGGGGCTGAATAAATGGCAATACGTCTACACCCTTTACCAATAAGATAATTTACCGCTTGAAAAGCACCGGTGTAATCGTCAACAGAAACCGTATCGGCATGTAAGTTCTTGTTGATACGGTCAAAAAATACCAGTGGTATCTCATTATCAATAATCTGCTGAAAATGAGAGAAGTCGTGTGTCTCTTTGGCAAAAGATACCAGTACACCGTCCACCCTGTTCGCCAAAAGTGCCTGGATGTTCAACACCTCACGCATGTATTTTTCGTTAGATTGAAAGACCATCACATTGTAATTGTTTTCATAAGCTACCTCTTCAATGCCGTTGATGATAGTGGAAAAGAAATAGTGTTGCGTTTCGGGAACTAACAACCCAATGGTGTATGTTTTGCTGTTTTTCAGGTTCAGGGCAATGCGGTTCGGTTTGTATCCCAATAATTTAGACAGCTCTTTAACTGCTTCGCGGGTCTTTATACTGATGTCGGGATGATCTTTCAATGCACGGGAAACTGTTGAAACCGAGAGGCCCAGTTTTTCAGCAATATCTTTTATGGTAATCTGTTTTTTCATTATTTTTATTGGCTTACGAAAATACGTTATTTTTTTTAAAGAGTCAATAAAAGCATTCTGACTAATAAAAACAGAAACTTTATAACCTGAATAACTGATTCTCAACCTTTCCGGTCTGTCATTTTTATTTTACCAGGACCACATACCCCCAGGCAGGAAGTTTAAAAGTCCTGTTATTGTGTATGTCAATGTCCAGATTGTCGAAGATATTGTGGTATTTGCCTTCTACGTGCTTGTTGTTTACAACAAATGTTTGTGGTTTATCGCTTAGGTTAAGGACAGCCACCAACTGTTTACCTTCTTTCTCACGATAAAAAGCAAAAATATTATCGTCAATGCCTTTGGAAAGTGGGATGAGTTTGCCACCTGCTACTCCGTTTTCCAACGCCGGATTTTCATTTTTCAGATGATTTAGTGTGGTATAAAACGGTGCATAGGGAAGCTTATCCCAGTTGATAGTGTCTTTTTCAAAAAAGCGCAACCGTTTGTTGTTGCCGGCTTCCTGGCCGCTGTATGTCAGAGGCATGCCGGGGATAGTGTAGTCAAAAACCGTGAAAACCTTAAAAGCATCTCCGAGGCGCTCAAGAGCTGTACCATTCCAGGAGTTTTCGTCATGGTTGCTGGTAAAATACATACGGTAAACATCCGGAGAGAATTTTTCATCGTTCCATTTCAGGTAGGCCCAAATGTCGGCGGCTTTTTTCTTTCCTTTGGCAATGTCGTTCATCAGGTGAAGCATTTTCCAGGTATAATTCATGTCGAAAGCATATTTTACCAGAGCCACATTATCTTCATCTTCGGCCAGCATAAAAACCGGTTTCACTTTGTCGAGTGCCGTTCGCGCCGTATTCCAGAAATCGACGGGAACCATTCCGGCCACATCGCATCTGAAACCGTCAATATCAGCTTCTTTTACCCAGTATATCATGGCGTTTATCATGGCTTTACGCATATCTTTATTATTGTAGTTTAGCGAGATAACGTCTGTCCAATCATAAGGTGAAACAAAATTTCCATTTTTGTCTTTTTCATACCAGTCGGGATGTTCTTTTACCCACACATTGTCCCATGCCGTGTGGTTGGCTACCCAGTCGAGGATAACGTGCATGCCTCTTGCATGAGCTTCTTTTACCAGCGCTTTCAGGTCATGGAGTGTACCAAAATTGGGATTTACCGCTTCGTAGTTTTGGACAGCATAATAGCTTCCGAGGCTGCCTTTCCGATTTTTCTTCCCAATGGGGTTGATGGGCATAAGCCATAAAATATCCACCCCCATTTTTTGCAGCCGCGCCAGGTGTTGCTGAAAAGCTTTAAAAGTCCCCTGAGGAGTGTACTGCCTGATGTTCACTTCATAAATATTGGCTTTAAGGCTCCATGCCACATGTCTGCTTATTTCGTTGTTCTCCATTTTTTTACTTGTTGAATTTTGTCCGAAGGCAAAGCTGCAGCTCATTAAAAAAGCCATCAATAAAGCCGGCGAAAATATTGAATAAATTTTATTTTTCATGACCGTTAAAATTTTACCATTTTAGGATTATTTGTTGAGGAATGTTGGCTACTGTTACCGACAACAGTTCTTTGTCCGACTGCTGATATGACTTTAAAAACAAACCTGCAGGTTCTGTTTGCAACTTAACCGGTTTTCCGTTTACCCGAAGAGATTTCATTTCATTTTGAAAGCCATGAAACACTAATCGATAGGTTTTAAACCTTGAAATATATTTTCCGGTTGGTTTTTCTAAGATAATTTTTTTTCCGAAGCCATCATACTCTATGTCTCGTTTGTAAAAAGCCCCGTTTTCGTAGTTGTAAGTGTTTCCATCATCTTCGTAATAGATGAAATTGTTTTTGGTTTTCCCTTGGTAAACGTGAATTTCAAGGGTGTCACCCGGATTTTCTCCCGTATTTTGAATCAGTTTCTGAACCGGAATAACAGCACCGGCTTTCACGAAAACGGGAAGTTTATCCAATGGGCTTGGGGTTAGCATTTCCCTGCTGCCTTTAAATACGCTGTCATCATAAAAGGAATACCATTTCCCCTTGGGTAAATAAGCATCTACAGCCATTTGTGTGCTTTTTGCCGGAATGATAAGCAACGCCGGCCCAAACATATATTGGTTATCAAACTTTGTGTTGTAGATTTTCCGGTCGGAAGCATAGTCAATGCTCAAACTTCGTTGTACAGGCATTCCTGTTTGCGAAGCTTCGTAAAAGGCTGCATAAATATAGGGCAGCAGATGATAGCGAAGCCGGATAAAACGTGTTGCAAGTGCCTGTGAGGCTACGCCGTAAGACCAGGGCTCCGAACGTTTGGTGAAAATAGCAGAATGTACTCTGAAAAAAGGAGCAAAGGTGCCGATGCTTACCCAGCGGGCATACAATGCCGGTGTGGCATCACCATTAAAACCTCCAACATCATATCCTGCAAAAGGTACCCCCGACAGTCCAAAACTGTTTACCAGCCTTATGCCCAGCAGCATGTGCTTATCTGTAGCCTGGTTGTCTCCTGTCCAAATGGCCGTATATCGCTGCAATCCGGCATAGCCGGCTCTTGTCAACACCAGTGGTCTCCTGTTATGCATGAGCTTCCTGGCGCCTTCGTATGTGGCGCGGGCCATTTCCAAACCATAAACGTTTTTTCCTTTCATGTAGGAAGCTCCTTTTCCTTCCCAATCCATTTGGAGTATGGGAGGTACTTCTCTTCCCCAAACGGAAAACTCGTTCATGTCGTTCCAAAAACCGCTTACGCCCACATTTACCATTCCTGCAAATTGCCGGCCCCACCAGGTACGGACTTTCGGATTGGTAAAATCGGGAAAATTAC
>CAYLSW010000066.1:0-9666 GCA_964386145.1 uncultured Lentimicrobiaceae bacterium
CTTGCCGAGTTAAACCTTATGGAGAATTATCATGCCACCGTTACCCGTATCCGGCGTTCGGGCATTGAATTAACGCCACAACCCTCCACACGGCTACGTTACGGCGATAAGATTATGGTTTCTGTTTACAAAGGAAATGCCCCACAACTGGCCGTCCTGCTGGGTGATAGTCTCAGACATATTTCAGAAACAAGCTTTCTGCCAGTGGCCGTTGGCATTGTTTTGGGCATTTTGCTCGGAACCCTGGAATTTCCACTGGGAGGCCTGCATTTTAAGCTGGGGCTCACCGGAGGGGTTTTGGTCACTTCGCTGTTCCTAAGCTGGAAAGGGAAAACCGGTCCTATTGTGTGGAACCTGTCCGGCCCGGCCAACCAGCTGTTGCGACAGATGGGGTTGCTGTTGTTTCTTACCCCGGTGGGCATCAGCGCCGGAGAACACCTGACCACTGCCCTCGCACAGCATGGTTTTAGCCTGTTCGGTTATGGTATGCTGATTACGCTCCTGCCCATGTTTATGGCTACACTTATTGGAAAATCGTTGTTGAAAATCAATTTTTTGTCGCTCATGGGAGCGCTCACCGGAGGCATGACCTCTACGCCCGGTTTGAGTGCTGCCGAATCGATGACGGAAACCGAGGCGCCTCAGCTGGCCTACGCTGCCGTGTACCCTTTTTCGTTGGTGCTGGTGATTATTGTGGCGGAGATTATGTCGGCTCTGGCATAAAAAGCTAAATGTTTTCTATTTTATAAAACAGCCCCCGTTTTTCACGCACAGAAACAATCTTTTTCTCTTCTTCGAGCACATCAAGATATTTGTTCATCTCGTTAAGGTGTAGGCCAAGGATTTCATGAAGATCTTCCAGTGTGCAGGGACGGCGTTTGATAGTTTCCAGAATTGCGGATTCGGTGTCATTGCGGTAGGAGACGATCTTTTTCCGGTCAGGAGCAGCAGCGATAATCTTCACCTGTGGTAAATTCCAGAAGTCCACAATCTCCTGCAACTCTTTCCGCGTGGCTGCCCGGATATTTTTCACAGCTCCCGGTCGATCCAGCGTATTCAACTGTATTTCATCAGGACGAATTTTCAAAAATGCCTCCTTGAGTGCGTGCAGGTTTTCTGTGGTATCGTTTAGTCCGGGAATAATGAGCACTTCCAGCCAGATTTGACCGCTGTATTCTTTCCTGAAATCTACCAGCCCTTTTATGTATTCAGGAATATTCAGCTTATGCCAGGGACGGTTGATTTTGCGAAAAGCAATATCTTCGGCAGCATCTAACGAGGGCAGCACCACATCGGCTTCTAAAAGATCTTCGCGAACGGCTTTATCATAGAATAATGTCCCATTGGTGAGGACAGCTACCGGAACATGGCTGTTGGATTTGATGAAATGAAGCACATCGCCAATGCGGCTATTCAGAGAAGGTTCGCCAGAGCCGGAAAAAGTAATGTAATCCGGATTGGGATTATGCTTTAGATAATGTGCAACTTCCCTAACCACTTCGTCATAAGAGATATATTCCTTACGCCCGGCAGTCAAATCCGTTGTCCGACCACACTCGCAGTAAACACAGTTGAGCGAACAGACTTTGTGCGGAACCAAATCAACGCCCAGCGACATACCCAGTCTTCGCGAAGGTACCGGACCAAAAAGATATTTGTACATAATTTAAATGCCTGAAATTTAAAGTGCCCAAGCCTAAAGTTTAAAATGACTAACGCATTTTAGACTTGCAAAATTATACCTTTTATGATAATGTCTCACCTTTTTATGCCCAAATTATCAGCTGTTACCTGAATTTAAAATTGAAACCAAACAGCGTTATCTGTTTTTCAGGACACTGCGGCCAATTTCTTTCTTTTTCAATTTCACCGTAAATGATGTAGTCAGAAAGGAAGTGAAAAATCCCAGGGCACCGTTGCTGATATTGCCTTTAGCATTGGCGGGGGGTCCGCTGAATAGCGGGTTCTTATCACCAACCTCATCTTGCAAAGAAATTAGATAATCGTAATACCCTTTTGTAATGTTTGATGCCAACAGTGTGTAATAGTCGCCCATCTTCATGGTATATACGTTGAGTATCTGCACAATTGCACCGGAGATATACCGCCCATCGAAAAATATATCCTGCCTGACAATTTTCTGCAATATACTATCTGTCACGATCTTGCCATTTACCAGGCTATTGAAAAGATAGTAGTCTTTGCCCGGCTTGTCCTGTCCGAAATAGCGAATCATCCATTTTTTAAAACTGGGGGCATAACCTATTTCCAATGAATCAATATGAATGCGTAAAGGAGGTACAACCGTTTGGCTTTCAAAAACATTGTGGTTCCCAACGGGGTTTTGTAGTTGAATTTTCAGCTTAAAAGTATCGGAAACAATCAGATGAAACGAGGTGTCCGATAAAAAGTAAACGCCTGGCAATGTTGAAGATTCCGTCAATTGCCACTGCCGTGTTTTGTGACTCACCACGACCTGTGCATGGCTCACCGGTGGCGGAGGTTCATCGGAAAAATAGCCACTGGTTTTTGTAAGGCTTACCCATGATACAGAATCACTGCCAAACAAATAGCCCTCCACCACCAGTTTTATGTCTCCGGATTTCAGCGGAATATTCACCCGTTTGGTACAGGAAAATGTCAGTGCACCGGCAAACAGCATAAAAACAATATTTCGGAGCAGTTTTTTCATATCAAAACCTAAAATTATAAGTTACGGAAGGAACAATGCCAAACAGGTAAGTCATTTCGGCATAGGTAACATTGGGAACCTTCGGGTCATTCTGAAAGTTGATGACCCACGGGTTCTTGCGATTATAGGCATTATAAATGGAGAAGTTGAGTTGGTTATGCCATTTCTTTGATTTTTTGGTGTGCAGATTCCATATCAGCGCCAAATCCAACCGGTGATAATCGGCCATACGGTAGCCGTTACGGCCCGAATAAACGGGCACAATGGTGTGGCTGTACTGAAAACGGCTCACCGGAAAAGTTACCGGTTGGCCGGTGAGATAAACCCAACTCATGCTAAGCCGAAGAGCAGTGTTAATACGGTAACTCAAAGTTAATGAGACATCATTTGGCCTGTCGTAAAGTGAAGGGTAAGCCTTTCCATTGTTAATTTCAGGAATCACGCGCATGCTGCGCGACCAGGTGTAGCTTGCCCATCCGGTGAGTTTGCCGGAAGTTTTCTTCAACATCAATTCGAGGCCATAACTGTAGCCCCGGCCTGGCCTCAGTTCTCCATCGAGGTATTTATTCAGCAGCAAATTGGCATGGTCTTTAAAATCAATGGCATTATGCAACCACTTGTAGTACATCTCTGCGGAAAAGGAGAACATACCCTTTTTGAAATCGTGGTAATAACCCGCAGCCGCCTGATCGCCCACCTGCGGTTTTATGTTGGGATTCGCCGGAAACCAAATATCCATTGGATTGCCGGCTGTGGAATTCTGTGCCTGTTGCACGTACTGATAATTCCGAGCATAACTGAGCTTTATGGAAGAATTTTTATTCATGCGAAAGACCATGCCAAAACGAGGTTCCACGCCGAAATAAGTGTTGAAAATCTTTTTAGAATCATAGACGGTGGAATCGACAACTCTAAACAGCTGATCATAATGGTAAATGGTAGCCGGACCAAGGTTGTTGAAGATGGAAAACCGAAGGCCGTACTTCAGGGTAATCTTTCCGATTTTCTGCTTGTTGCTGACATACAGGGCACTTTCAAGGGCATAATTGTCAGGAAGCCGGTATTCGTCAATCACAGCTTCCTTTCCCGTACCGGTAATTTTTCCGGGGAAAAAGTCATGATAAATCACAGAGAACCCGAAATTGAGCTTATTGTTAGGATTGATAAACCAGTCGAAGTTGTCTTTTAGCGAAAAATCGGTCAGCGCCGACTGCCACAAAAAGGAGCGTGGATCATCCTCTGCAAGTCCCAGATCGTAATTAAACCGGCTAACGATGACTGAGATATTAGAGAAAAGCTTTTCGTTATAAATATGATTCCACCGGAGAGTACCATTGACATTGCCCCAATCCATTCCGAAGAAACTGTTTTTGATCACATCTTTCCCAAAATAACCGGAAAGATAAAAATGGTTATTGGCATTTAGCGAGAAGTTCAGTTTTGTATTCAGATCGTAGAAATAGAGCCTGTTTTGACGGAGCCATTCCTTGTGCGAAAGTTTCAGAAACAAATCGGCATAAGTACGCCGTCCGGTGATCATAAACGATGCTTTGTCTTTCACTATGGGCCCTTCAAACATGATTCTACTGGAAATCAATCCGATGCCACCATGTCCCTGAAAAGCTTTGTTGTTTCCCTCTTTCATGCGTACCTCCACCAGCGATGAAATTCTTCCGCCATAGGCTGCCGGCATATCACTTTTGTAGAGTTTTACGCTTTGCACCGCATCAGGATTGAAAACCGAGAAAAAGCCCATGAGATGGCCGGCATTATACACAGTGGCTCCATCCAGCAAGATGAGGTTCTGGTCGGGGCTGCCGCCACGGACGCTCATTCCGGAAGACCCCTCGGCCACAAACTTCACTCCCGGAAGCAACTGCAAAGCTTTTACCAAATCAACTTCCCCCATAAACGAAGGGATTTCTGCAATATTTCTCATACTCATTTTGGTAACCGACATTTGCGGCAAGCCTATGCTTTCGCGGGCCGACTCCGATTTTATTTCTACTTCCTGAAGCCGGCTGGAAACAACAGACAACTCTCTGTTTACAACCGTATCATCTCTGAGGGCAATGACTATTGTCTGACTTTGGTAGCCCACAAACGAATAGACAAGATGGTAGTTTCTCTTTGGCAGAGTAAGCGAGTAGAATCCGTAACTGTTGGATACGCCTCCTGTTTTCAGCTCTTGCACAAAAATGGTAGCACCTGGCAATAGCTCGCCGCTGCTTTTATCCCGAATATGGCCGCTGACGGTATAATACCCTGCTTTTTGTGCTTTGAGGTAACCTGAAGGTGCCAGAAAAAGAATTGCCAGCAAGAGAAGATAGAACCGTTTCAAAAGGAGTGCTCTGTTCATATTTTTTACCAACAGGATTTGCCCTGCCTTTTTGCAAAGATAGCCAAAGCCGGGGACATGAAAATGTGTGGTTAAGTTCCGCATAATATTTAGTGAAAAAACAACCAATTTCCTATTTTTGCAAAAACAAATTCCTCTAAATAATCAGGATACACATGAAAATCAGCGGTTTTACTTATGTCAGGAATGGGATCAAGCTAGGCTACCCGTTCATCCCTTCCATTTTGTCGTTGTTGCCTGCGGTGGATGAACTGGTGGTTGTGGTAGGCGATTCGGACGATGGCACGCGGGAAGCCATCATAGCTTTGAAAGATGAAAAAATCCGCATTATCGACTCCGTGTGGGATATGAATCTGCGTAAAGGCGGGAAAGTTTTTGCACAACAAACTAACCTCGGACTGGCAGAAATTACAGGTGACTGGGTTGTTCATCTGCAGGTGGACGAAATACTTCACGAAACAGTACCAGAACGTCTGCGTGAATATATCGAAAAAGCCAGCCGATATGATAACGTGGAAGGCCTTTTGATGCCATTTTTACATTTTTGGGGTGACTTCCATCACATCCGTAACACTCGCAGAACACACCGCTACGAAATAAGAGCTTTTAAAAATATTCCCGGCATTTATGCTTATCACGATTCTCAGGGATTCAGGAAATATACCTCCCTTGAAAACTACCTGTCAGGCGAGAAGGGTACAAAACTAAAGGTTTTCAAAACCGACATCACTATATTTCACTATTCGTATGCCCGCAACCCGAACCTCTTGACCAGTAAAATGCATACTTTTTCACGTTTCTGGCACAACGACCAGTGGATGAAAGAAAACATCAACGATAAGCCGTTCGATTTCAACGAAGTAGATTTACTGGAACAATTTTCGGGTAAACATCCGAAATACATGAATGAAGTCATTGCCAGCCGCGACTGGGAATTTGACTACGATCCTTCAAAATCTAACATGAGGCGAAAAGACAAACTCCTGCGTTTCGTTGAAAAAAAATTCGGTCACCGGTTGTTTGAATACAGGAATTACATCCTTGCCACACCCAAAAAATAACCGGAAACTAAATGTAGCACCCCACTTAATCAATAAACCGCCAGCATCTCCACTTCATCGCTGTAAACAGTTGCTGCCGCATTGCGCATGTTGTAATTGGAAGACATGACCTGGCCATAAGCACCGGTGGAATAGATGGCCAGGATGTCACCCCGTATGGTCTCGGGAAGCACTACCCTTTTGGCAAAAACATCGGACGACTCGCATACCGGCCCGGCTACTTCATAAACCATTGTCTTTTCACCCTGCCGGCTCAGATTTTCAATTTTATGGAAAGCGTCATACAGCGCCGGACGCAGCAAGTCGGTCATAGAAGCATCAATTATGACAAATCTTTTCACTTCACCGGTTTTGGTAAACAGCACCTGAGACAATAAGATTCCGGACTGCCCTACCAGCGAACGACCGGGTTCAAAATGCAATTGTTGCCCCGGCCTCAGATGCAAATAACGGTGAAATATCTTAAAATAAGTCTCAAAATCGGGAATCCTGTTGCTATCCGGATTTTCATAGTCGATGCCCAGTCCGCCCCCCACATTCAAATGAGGGAGCCGGAACCCTTTGCTTTCCAAATCATCCTGAATTTTATTTATCCTGTAGCAGAGTCTTTGAAACACAGCCATATCTGTAATCTGTGACCCGATGTGAAAATGTAATCCCAACCAGTCAATATTACTAAAATTATTTTGTCGGTTTATAAAATATTGTAGCTCTTTCAAGGGCATGCCAAATTTATTTTCGGCTTTGCCTGTGGATATCTTTTCATGGGTATGCGCATCCATATCCGGATTTAACCGCAAAAATATACCGGCTCTCCGCCCTTTTTCCTGCACCAGCCGGTCGATGATTTCCACTTCCTGCAACGATTCGCAGTTAAAAGCAAAAATACCTGCTTCTAAGGCAAATTTTATCTCACGGTCGGTTTTCCCCACCCCGGCAAAGACGATATCTTCAGGCCGAAAACCGCTTTCCAGAGCAGCTTTTATCTCATTTCCACTCACACAGTCGGCACCCAGACCCTGCCGGTTAATCGTTTGCAGTATTTTTTTGTTGTGGTTGGCTTTGACAGCATAGTGAAGGTGGTAGCCATAGCGTGAGGCAGCAGTCGTAGCACTTTCCAGCGTCTC
Organism: uncultured Lentimicrobiaceae bacterium; assembly: GCA_964386145.1. GTDB lineage: Bacteria > Bacteroidota > Bacteroidia > Bacteroidales > F082 > Sulfidibacterium. The sequence continues at coordinate 7,240 of CAYLSW010000066.1, forward strand.
TGCCAACAGATCCATGTCATAGAAATAGACCGGTGTCTCCCGGTCATTCAGCAAGTGTACTAATTCTATCTTTTTCATTTTCAGTAAATTCATTATGAAACAATCGACTGTTTAAAGCTCTGAGTGTTCTTATCTTATCTTCCGTATTTACCAGCAGCGAGAAGTTATACGGACTGGCACCGTAAGAAATCATTCGAATGGGAATGTCCCCGAGTGCACTAAAAAGCTGCCGGGCATAACCCGGTTCATGGGCTTGAATAAGACCTACCACACCCACGAGTGTTTTTCCCTCCTCCACTTCTACTCTGCCAAACTGCCGGAGCTTGGAAACAATATCAGGCAGATGACTCTTGTTATCAATGGTTATGGAAACGGCAACCTCGGAAGTAGTCACCATGTCGATAGGCGTTTTAAAGTCTTCAAACACTTCAAAGACCTTTCGCATAAAGCCATAAGCCATCAACATCCGGCTCGATTTGATTCTTATTGCAATAATACCATCGCGGGCAGCCACCGCCTTAAAACCTCTGCCATCCTGGCTGGCTGTGATTCTTGTTCCGGGATCTTCAGGATGCAAAGTGTTTTTCAACAAAACCGGAATATTGGCTTTCTGCGCAGGAAGGATGGTCAGCGGATGCAGGATTTTTGCTCCAAAATAAGCCAGCTCTGCCGCCTCATCAAATCGAAGATACCGTACAGGGCGCGTATTCTCGACAATGCGCGGATCATTATTCTGCACCCCATCAATGTCCGTCCAAATCTGGATTTCTGTGGCACTTATGGCTGCACCAAATAGAGTGGCCGAATAGTCACTTCCACCACGCCCCAGGTTATCCGTCTCGCCCCACACATTCCGGCATACAAATCCCTGGGTTATAAAAACCTGTGTCTCAGGATGCCTCTTAAATTCTATCCAGAGTCGTTTTTCGATTTCGCACATCACAGGCTCGTGGTCGGCGTCCAGCGGGAGAAGGGTGGTGGCGTCGAGAAGAACTGTCCGGAGTCCTTGCGTTAGCAACAACTGGTGAAACAGAAAGGTGGAAAGTTTCTCACCGTAAGAAAGAATTTCCTTTTCGGCTTTTGCCAGAGGAAGTTGACTCAGCCTTTTGGTGATACTGTTAAAAATGATACCCACATAAAGCAGTGCCACAACGGCATCCTCCCCGAGCAATTGCAACACGGTAAGGTCATAATGTTTTTTCAGTTCGCCAGCTGATTTCAGCGCAGTTTCTATCCTCCCTTCTACAGCATGGGCGACTATCCCCGTCAATTTATCGGTGGTTCCGCCCATTGCAGAAAGGACAACAAACACAGGTTTTTCGTCGCTGATAACTCCTGCGATTTTCTTCATCTTTTCGGCTGAGCCAACCGACGTGCCGCCAAACTTTAAAACTTTCATCTTTTCGAACTTTTAAACATAAAAAAACCCGACCATTTTTATGACCGGGCTTGTATCTACTTTTTATTCTTTATGAATAACCATTAAAATAACAATCGGTCGTGGTTTCCCCTCCGTTTCAATTGTTTATTTTGTTTAATGGAATTCATCATTTCGTTCTATATTCTGGGGCAAATATAGATAATATTTTTACCTGGCAAGTTTTTGGTTGATTTTTTTTAGAAAAGTGACTTTTTGGATTTTATGGGCGGCCTCGGTTTCCACGCACAAGCCGGCACTAACCTCACCGTGCTGTCCGCTCTAATCGGCATTGCCAAAGCAGTGTCGGCTATTGCGTCTGCAGGGGCTTCTTAGGTCGCCCTGCCTCCACAAGCCTCCATACTGCTTTGTCTGCGCCTCGCTGCCGCTCCCATCACTGCCGCACAAGACACGACAAGTTGTTATTCAATGTTGTGGCCATTCTTCACTCGTCATTTGTTATTCACAATTCTCATAGACTTTCTCGCCCTGCACAAAAGACAGCAACACTTTTGCAACTGGAATTTTCGTTTCCGGGCATTGCATAATATCACGGTCAAGCATCACAAAATCAGCAAACTTGCCGGGTTCGATACTGCCCTTTATCTTCTCATCAAAACTTCCCTTCGCCGGCCAAATGGTGATGGAACGTAGCGCATTCTTTCTTGAAATGGCATTTTCCATCTGAAATCCGCCGGGGGGCCAGCCTTTCAAATCTTTCCGGCTTACCGCTGCATAGAATGTTTTTATGGGACTAATATCTTCGATGGGAAAATCGGTTCCGTTCACCTCCCATCCATTTTGCTCCAACAGTTGTTTGTAGGCATAAGCTGTTTTCAGTCGTACCGGCCCCAGCCGCTCCCCAGCCCAGTACATATCCGAAGTACAATGCGTTGACTGAATGGATGGAATAATGTTGAAATCACCGAAATAATGGAAGTCTTCGGGCGAGAGCACCTGTGCATGTTCAATACGCCAGCGCCGGTCGTTTTTGCCTTTCAGAAAGCGGG
>CAYLSW010000067.1:0-9589 GCA_964386145.1 uncultured Lentimicrobiaceae bacterium
TGGTCGGAATTGTTATATAAAGCATTCAGAACATTTGACGGAACAGAAGTATTGGTAGGAGAAGAATTTACCGCTTGGTTAAAATGTTTCCCATCCTGCCCTACTACATGAAAACTGCCGGAAACATATTTCACTTTTTTATTACCGTATTTCACATTGTTGGAAATCAAAATGAAGTCAAAACGGTCGTCTAACCCGCCGCTGGAAGCACAACCATTGTCGATGGTGTGTGTACTCTGACTTTGAACCATACGGTAATTATAATTGTTGTGCCAATCACCAATTTGGTTTACGGGGTCATTAAAGCGGACACTTGCGGTTTTGTAGTTGATAAACTCCTGAAAAGCAGGCTCCTGGTCAGTATATAAGTTGAAATCACCCATGAGCAGGTAGTTGTTATCAGGATGGTGAGAAGCAATATAATCCATGGTGTTTCTCGCCATTATTTTTCGCTTATCCTGGTTTGTTGTACTCCCGTTATAGTCTCGTCCGGCTTTCAGATGTGCTACCACAGCATAGATAAAAGAGGTATCGCCCTGGTTCAGGTTAGCGGATTTGTAATACAACTTGTAAACATCCACATCGCGAACGTAGGTTTGTGCAATGGTATGGGATGCCAACCCCAGCTTATTTTTGTTGTAATAAAGCATGTTCACAAGATAATCGTTTTGCGCACTGAGGGATGGGGCCTTGGCATAATAATTCACGCCATCGGTGTTTAAGCCGTTGTTGAGCAGATAATCGTGGTAACTGCGTGTCCCGGTCATTTCATTTACAGTGAAAATATCAGGTTTCACATAACGTACAATGACACCAATATAACCTGTTTTCCGACTTACATTGTTGATACTGGGAGGACAATAACTGGGATAATTTCCGTAATTCAACAAGTTGTATTGTAAAAAGGTCAGCGTATCCTGTGCCCTTACAGTTAAGGCTCCTAAAACAATAAATAACCCAAGTAAAAGTTTTTTCATCTGTATTTCCTAAAAATTTCTGCAAAAGTATGGAATACAGTGGGATTCCGGCTTTAGATTAAGGTATATTTAACTTTTTTATAGAAGTTTATGACTTCTTCACACAAAAGAGAAAAAAAATAAGGCGTCGGTTATTGACAACACGAAACGTTTATGATTGGTCTATCCTAAAGCTATATAGCAAAAATAAAAGCACATGAAATCAATATTTTTCATCGGATTTAACGGATTACGCGGATTAGTCTCGCCTATGGCGAGACTAAAAATCCCTTTAATCCGATGGTAGGTATAATATTGATAAACAGAATGTAACGAAATCATAAACAGATGAAACATTCATGACCCCGCTTAAAGCGGGAACACACCCGCCTGAATGTCACATTAGGGACGGGCAGGCAGGCGAATGATTATCTCCCAAAAAATAATCATCGGACTGAGCGGCTTTAACGCCTGCCTGACGGCGAGGCAGGGATGTTTTTCGCTTGCGAAAAACTAAAATCCGCTTAATCCGTGTAATCCGATGATAAATATATATTATTAGATGACAGTTAATTACGAAATTATAAACAGATGAAAATCGGACAGAACTATGTTTCGGCTTCCATAGCAGTAGCTTTCCGCTTTTTATAATATCTGGCTCCCACAAACTGGCCAAGAAAGAAGGCCCCCACCAAAAACGGATAGGTATAAAGCTGAAAGCCAAGTTTAAAATAAAAACGCATAAAGATAATCACTGGTATAGGTAAGTGTACTGCAAGAAACCACTTCCATGAAAATTTTTTTACCGATGCCCGCCAATAGCCCCAAGGCATATTGAAGAAAAAAGTAATCATTGTCACAATTCCAAGATTTAAATATTCCTGCATAAGGCTTGTCCTTTTTGGTGGGCAAAATTAAAAAGAAATATTCTAAATAACGATGATCATGCCACTTTTTCTTGCCTGACTGATGGGAAAACTGCCGGTTAGCATCTTTAATAAACTCAAAAAGCTATAATGATGATGATAGGCTATAATACTCCGATGTTTACGTGTCAAAATTTTAAAATCAAAGGGCAAAAAGACAACCATGAATCTATATCCGTTGATTCGGTATCTGAACAAAATGGTTAAAATCTGCATGCCGAATTGTTTGTCGATTGTTTATTTTCGTGGCATGATAATAGTTGATGACACATTGGTCTCGGAAGACCTGAAAAATATACATTTTTCCTGTGATCTATCGCATTGCAGAGGCGATTGCTGTGTGGAAGGCGATGCCGGAGCGCCACTGGAAGAAGTCGAAATTGCTATTCTCGAAGATTATCTCGACGAGATAATACCATTCATGGCAAAAGAAGGCCTTGAGGTGATAGAAAAAACCGGAGTTTTTGATTATGATGCCGATGGCGAATATGTTACCCCGCTGGTAAGTGACCGTGAGTGTGCTTTTGTCTGGTTTGAAAACGGTATCAGCTATTGTGCTATTGAAAAAGCCTGGCTTGTGGGGAAAACAGATTTTCAAAAGCCCATCTCATGTCACCTATATCCCATAAGGTTGTCAAAACTGAAACATCGCACAGCTGTCAATTATGACCGCTGGGATATCTGTAAAGTCGCCCTCTTAAAAGGAAAACAAGATGACACACCTCTGTACAAATACCTGAAAATTCCTTTAATCAGGAAGTTTGGAGAAAGCTGGTACCGGAAACTGACACAGGCACTAAAAAATGACTATTCGAAATAGTTTAAACCCTGGTCTCTCTCGTCTCCGGAAAAACATCAGGCATTGACGGCAGGACTACTTTGTGCCATGGCTTCCAGCTCTTTGTCAATATGGAACATACCGGCCTTGTCTTTCCCGACCAGTTTTATTTTATCAAGAATGGTACGCATCGTGTTCTCTTCTTCCAGCTGTTCTGTAATGTACCACTGAAGAAAGTTTCCGGTAGAGTAGTCTTTCTCTTCAACTGTTAGACCATAAAGCTCATTGATGGCGTTGGTGACAAATTCTTCATGAGCCAAAACCTGTGTAAAAACATCTTCAAGTGAGTTAAATTCGGCTTTTGGGGCTTCCAACTCATGCAAAACAGCTTTTCCACCACGCTCATTGATGTAATGAATTATTTTCATTTGATGCATTCGCTCTTCATTGGTATGGTTGTACAAAAAGGTGGCAGCACCGGGATAGCCGTTCACCTCACACCATATGGCCATAGCAAGGTATAAACGAGCCGAAAATTCCTCTTTCCGAGCCTGTTCATTAAGCGTTATTTCTACATTTTTATTTATCATGATTCTGAGTTTTTAATATTACAGCAAAAGTAATGAATTCAGAAGAAGGGAACCGTTAATATTTTGTAAATCTGTCTTTGGCGAATTTTTGTCGAAGAGGAATTTGTATTAAGTTAATCCTGGAATCTGCGAAAATAATTCCGCGTGATAAATCTTTTGAAATTGAATAATTGAATAAATCCTCATTTTATTACCTTGAAATATCATTTAGTCGAATATAGAAGGAGGCATAGGACTTAAAAAAAAATTGCCTCGTTTGAGGCAATTTTTTAAGCAAGGGACAGTTGTTTATAGAGTTTTGTTAGCTTATACGGGTTTTCAAATTTTATCAACTTAACCTTTTTTCCTTCCTCCTGGCATACAGGACAATGTTTTAACCTGACAGGATAAATGTACTGGCATTCATCACAATAGTAATAATGAATCTTTACCGCTTTGTGTCTGCCTTTAATCAAAAAGAATATTCCGTAAATAGGTGTGAGAAGAAGACTTAGTAAGAATATTTTCAGCCCTTCATTGTGTCGCTCAATACCTATAACAGTCAGTAGAAATGTTATGACTAAATAAACCCCAATCGCAATAATCAACATGGTGTTTTTATTTTAATATTAATAGATAACAAATATTGTGCACAATTTTACAACACATTGTAAACATACTATTTAGGCTATAAGCTCTACTGTTTAATGGAAAAGTTTTCACTGTATTCAGAGAGTAGCTTTACGGAATCGGAACAATACCGGTTTTTACAGCTACGCGTAGTGGTGTCGTAGTTAATGGGTATCCTTACGGCCATGAGCATCTTGTACACGTGTAAAAACCTTCTGGCATTTGCGGAAAACGCGATGAACAAGGAAGGAAAACCCCATCAGATATTTTCTCTGGTAGCACAGTAGCAACAAAGCGGTATGAGTCAGGTTGTCCTTTGTCCAGACCAATAACATTAAACTCTTTACCCTTAAAGCCGCGTACTGGCTAATGGAAATTTCCTGTCGGAGGGGTTATGCTCTATGCCTTTTCTCTAATAAACCCCACAGCTCTTTCTGTCATTGCTGTAATGGTGGACAATAGATTTCCTCAGAGGGCCTGACATGCCTGTTACAGGTTCGTTACCTAAAACCTGAAATACAACTGGCAAAAAATATACTTGAAAAATATGATTAACTTTGTGGAGAAATTTCCTTTGACAGTACAAAAAGAAAAGAAAATATGCAAGGAGACAATAAGCATATTACGTATTTATTTTTTATTAATTATTCACACTAAATCAAATGATAATGAAGAGAGTCATACTATTTTTATTTTTTATTTGTCCGGCATTACTCTTTGCAGGGCAGAATGGTACACATCCCGAATGGCTCAGGCATCCGGCCATTTCACCCGATGGGCAATGGATTGCCTTTGAATACAAAGGCGATATTTTTAAAGTTCCCGTTGCCGGTGGCTCGGCTATTCCTTTGACCATGACCCCTGATTACGAAAGTTATCCTGTTTGGAATCACAACGGGAAATATATTGCCTTTGCTTCAGACCGGTATGGTAATTTTGATGTGTATGTAATGCCTTCGAGCGGCGGTACTGCCGTGCGTCTTACCTATAATTCGGCTGCTGACATCCCTTCCGATTTCAGCCCCAACGACAAAAAGGTTATTTTTGGAACAACCAGAAATGATATTTACACCTCGGTTCGGTTCCCTATTCCAGGTCTTTTTATGAAATTATACAAAGTTCCTGTGAAAGGAGGGCGCTCTATTATGATCAATTCGGCAGGCACGCAATATGCACACTTTAATAAGAGCGGTAACGAAATTATTTTTCAGGACAGGAAAGGTTACGAAAGCGAACAGCGAAAACATGAGAGAGCCTCGGTAACTCGCGACATTTGGACCTATAATTTCAAAACCAAGAAATATACGCAGCTTACCCGTTTCAATGGAAATGACCTGGAACCTGTCTGGGGCAAAGATCAAAACTATTATTACCTAAGCGAGCAAAATGACAATGACCTGAACGTATTTCAGGCAAACCTTGCCCACCCTGACCAACCAAAACAGTTAACTTTTTACAAGAAAAATCCTGTACGAGGCCTTTCACGATCAAAAAACGGCATTTTGTGTTTTACCCATGACGGAAATATCCTGACCATGGCTCCCGGTGCAAAACCCCAAAGGGTGCCGATAACGATTTTTGCTGATTTTGCTCAGGGAACAACGAAAACTATGACGGTGGGTAACCGGCATATCAGCGAAATGGTGTTGTCTCCCAATGGAAAAGAGATAGCTTTTGTTTATCGTGGCGATATCTTTGCTACTTCGGTTGACGGACATATCACCAAAAGGTTAACCAACACACCTTACCAGGAACGTATGATTGATTTTAGTCCTGACGGACGTTCCATCGTTTATTCTGTTGAGGAAAATGACTCCTGGGACATTGATAAGTTGCAGATAGCCAATAAGAAAGAGCCCTATTTTTACGCTTCCACCATTGTTACCAACACCCCCGTGATGGCTACTTCGAAAGATGAATTTCAGCCGCTTTATTCTCCCGACGGTAAGAAAATTGCTTATCTTGATTCACGGAATATTCTTAAAGTTTACAGCACGGTTACCCATAAAACCGTTACCGTACTTCCGCAAGGAGTGAATTATTCCTATTCGGATGGCGACCAGTATTTTAAGTGGGCGCCCGACAGTAAATGGCTTCTTGTGAAGTCCAACGAAGGAACTTTTGTCCGCAACGATATTGATCTGGTAAGAGCTGACGGAACCGGTAAACGGCTGGATCTGACACAAAGCGGATTTGCCGACAGAAAGCCAAAATGGGGGATGGATGGCAAGATGATGGTTTGGATTTCAACCCGCGAAGGGATGAAAAACCTTAGTCGCGGCAGCCAGGGTGATGTTTATGCCATGTTTTTCAACCAAAAAGCTTTCGACCAGTATAACCTGAATAAGCAGGATTATCAGTTGCTAAAAGACGAACAAAAGAAAGAGAAACCGAATGAACAAAAGAAAGAGGGGCAAAAGAAAGAAGAACAAAAAAAACCGTTAATACTCAATTTGAAAAACCTGGACAGCCGGACAAAAAGGCTGACCATAAACTCTTCTATCCTCAGTGATTTTATCTTGTCGAAAGATGGAAAAAAACTTTATTATCTCGCCAAATATGAAAAAGGCTTTGATCTTTGGGTTACAGAGCCCCGCACCCATAAAACTAAGATTTTGGCCCGTTTGAATTCTAAAAGCGGCGGAAGCCTGGCCATCGACAAATCACAAAAAAATATTTTTGTGTTAGCAGGAGGCAAAATCACCAAAGTTTCCACAGCAAACGGTAAAATAATACCACTGAAAATTAATGCCACTATAAACTGGAATCCTGCAGCGGAAAGAGCCTACATTTTTGAGCATGCCTGGCGGCAGGTGAAAGAAAAGCTCTTTGATCCCAACCTGCAAGGGGTTGCCTGGCAGTATTACCACGACTATTACAAGCAATTCCTGCCATACATTAACAACAATTACGATTTTGCCGATTTGTTGAGTGAAATGCTGGGCGAGCTGAACGTTTCTCACACGGGAGCCCGGTATTATCCTACTCCTGAAAACTCCGATCGGACCGCTTCGCTCGGAATGTTGTACGATGTAACCAAAGAAGGAAACGGTCTTGTGGTGAAAGATATCATTACGGGTGGGCCGATGGACAACGGAAAAACCAAGGTTAAACCGGGTGATGTTCTTGAAAAAATCAATGGCGTCCGGATTACGAATAATTTCGACTGGGCCAAACTATTGAATCACCTGGCTGGAAAATATACCCGATTGACTTTTTTCAATCCGGTAACCAAAAAACCGTGGGATGAGGTCATACAACCCATCTCTTCACGGAAAGAGCAACAGCTTATGTACAAACGCTGGATAAGCATGGAACAAAAGATGACCGACAGCCTTTCTCACGGACAAATTGGCTATGTTCATGTCCGGTCGATGAATGACCAAAGTTACCGGACGGTATTCGGCAAAGTACTTGGGAAAGATTTTAACAAAAAAGCTTTGATTGTGGATACCCGTTTCAACGGCGGCGGCTGGCTGCACGACCATCTGGTTACCTTTCTGGATGGAAAACTATATCTTCGGTTTGCGCCTCAGGGGCATCTATTACCCGGAGGTGAGTCAATGGATAAATGGGATAAACCCAGCTGTGTGCTGATAAGCCAGAGCAATTACTCCGATGCGTTTTTGTTTCCGTATGTTTACAAAGAACTGAAAATAGGGAAATTAATCGGAATGCCTGTTCCGGGTACCGGAACTGCCGTATGGTGGGAACGTCAGATTGACCCGACTCTGATTTTCGGGATACCCATGGTGGCAACCAAAGGAATAGGTCAACATCACTTTACCGAAAACCATCAGCTTGAACCGGATATCAAAGTCAGAAATCCGTATGACAAGGTGCTTCACGGACAAGATCCGCAACTGAAAGCTGCCGTGAGGGAGATGCTGAAAGAAACCGGTCGTTCCGGTAAGTAGGAATCCTATTATCATTTTTGAAAGAAAGGCCGTCAAACGGCCTTTCTTGTTTTCTTTCAACAACCTGTCTTTGTCAATTCGGATACAGAGGGGATGAAATTATTGCTGTGGTTTGGTTGGGCTATGCGATGTACGGATTATCACTGTTTTTAACCTCCTGTTTGTCATTGTTTTCTGCCATTGCAATATCTTTATACTCTCAGCGTCTTAGCTGTATTATGCAAAAGCATTGTCGGGGGCCGGGTATCATTATATTTTATTGATGTTCACTGGATTTTGTCTGGTGTCAAATGCAGTTGCTATATTTAAATAACTGTCTTCAAGCCAGTGAATGATTTCATAATTTCTAACCATCAAAAAACGATATTCAAATTTTCTATCGGTCAATAGTTCTTCTATTCGTCCAATTCTTGGAGAATTTTGGATGAGAATTGTAGCTTTAACTATTTCTTTAACAAGTCTCTTTGCAACTTTTATCGAAACATTTTATTTATAATATTCAAAAATGTCTTCAAGATTATTTCATGCCGTTTGTGTCCAAAAGACCCTTATTTCCATGTGTCAATGTCTATGTCTATGAGGATTTCTCCGGCATTGTACAATCTGTCATTATTAGAATCATTTCCGGCTTGGTCAATAATTGCGTTATATTCCTCAATTTTCATCGGGGTTAATTCCTTGTCCTCAATTTTTTTTCTTTCCTGGTAAAGTATTTTTTCAAGCTTGTCAATAATCTCCACATTCTTTAGCCTTAACACTTCCTGGATAAACTGTATTTTTTTTTGCTTGTAAATCCATATCTATCTCTTTTTTAACAAAGGAAAAAAATTTTGTGTTTCAGTTTTAATTTTTTGCTTTACCTCCAACATTGATGAAAAATGGGGGGGGGGCAATATTTATTTTAATGAGAAAAATAAAACCTAAATTTGTATCGTTCATTCTTTCTGCCCGATAAACCCCATAGCTCTTTCCGTCATAGCCGTAATGGTAAGCGAAGGATTCACCCCCGGATTGGCCGAGATGGCCGAGCCATCACAGACATACATATTTTCGTAACCGAAAACTTTGTGCTCCTTGTCAATGACACCGGTTGCAGGCGAATCACCAATGACCGCCCCGCCAAGAATGTGGGCGGTGGTGGGAATCCCGAACAACGCTTCCGTAGTCATCACAAACGGCTTGCCTTTGATAATTTCTGCGGTCCTGTCGGCCAGTTCTTTGGCCCGCGGAATGAATGATGAGGGGGCTTTTCCGGTGGAAACCGTAGAGTTTAAATTAAACCATCCTCGTTTGAATCGCAGGGTACTGTCCAAATGTTGCATAAATAGCAGGATGACTGATTCTTCGGCAAAGTTTTTGGAAAAATAGATGCGAAGCCATGAAACCGGATGGGTGAACAGGTGTTTGACCAGTTTTCCGGCTCTCATCCATCCGTTTTTTCCGAATGTCAGCGGAACGCCCATGAGTTTGAAAAACCCCGAACCGGAGCCGTAGCGTACCGGTTCCACATGCGAGTCTTCGTCGGGCGGAAAGATGGAACCGATGGCCACGCCTTTGGAATAATCCTGTTTTCTTTCGGGTGAATGCACCAGAATCAGGCTTTCGTTGTTGGTGCGGATGTCATCGCCTACCTTGTCGCTCAGCCGGGGAAGACTTTTCTTTTTCATGTCCAGCAAAAGACGAACCGTTCCGAGTACGCCGCCTGCAAAGATTACCTTTTTGGCTTTTACCTGCTTTTTTCTGCTGAAGAGTACCCCAGTGGATTTTTTGTAAGTTATCAGATAGCCATAGGCACCATTTGCTTTTCCGGCAG